>JAZLFY010000001.1:0-1689 GCA_045616025.1 Acutalibacteraceae bacterium
TTTGCTTGCCCGAAGGCGTACATCTGCACTCCGAAAGGTGAGGTTAATTCATAGTAAAAAGGTCGTTCTCTCTTTTAAAAACAAAAACCCGTAGCATATAAAATGTTACGAGTTTATTATCAGTCTTTAATAAAACTGAAATGCTGTTTTTATACCTTTTACGGTCGGGGCGTTTTTAACATCCCCCATTATTAAATTTCAACCTTTACTGTTCGGTCAAGACCTGTTTCTTCGTCTTTCACCATTAAAAGTGCAAAGTTGAATTTATTAAGGTCGGTACAATAATAATAGTCGTCCGAAGGATAAATCTTTTGCTTTTCCTTATCAAAGAATTTTGCGCCGAAAGTATATTTAAGTTGTTCGATTTCGTCCCTTATATCAATTTCTTTGCCCTCAAGAACGCTTTTTATGTACTTTGCGCAAAGTTCGTCTTCGTCACTTCGTCTGTTACCTAAAAGTCCCATTGCAACTATCGACACGGTTTCGTAACCCTGTTTTTTAATATATTCGGCGGTTGCCTTTGCATTTACAAGACTTGCCATTAAAATAACATCGGCACCTTTTGCATTTGCAACACCCTGCGTACCGGCAGATGTGGTATGTACCACCGTTTTACCCGTAAAATCGTGCTTTACAATTTCTGTGGGACTGTTGCCGAAATCAAACCCCGGTAACATAACGCCCTTTCTTTCACCGATTAAGACAATGCCGGGATTTTTTTCCTTTAATTCGTAAGCCAAATCTTTATCCCCGACGGGCAAAATCTTCTCTGCGCCCAAATGTGTGAGATAAGACTCAACCGAAAAGGCACGAAAAACATCAATAATTACGGTAGCACCTTTTGCCTGCTTTGCACCGTCAATTAAATGATAAATTGTAATATCCATTAAATCTTCCCCTAAAAAAATATCCTATTTATTATACTACTCTTTTAACTTTTGTCAAGAATACATAAACCCGAACCCGATTTATTGGCGCATACCCTTTTTTATTTCTTTCCAGTCAGGGCAAATTTCAGTAAGCCGTGCTTTAAAATCCGCACCGTGACCTTTAATTTCAAGGTGGACAAGTTCGTGGCATAAAATATACCGCAGAACATTTTCGTCATACTTTGCAAGCATTAAATTAAGCCATATTTTTTTGGTTTTGGTGTTGCAGGTACCCCATCGGGTTTTCATATTTTTTATTGCAAAACAGTCAGGGTACAGTCCCGTCCTTTTTGAAAGTTCAGGCAACATACGGTTTATGCGCAAATTAAGGTCCGTGCGGTAAAAATCATAAACCGCCCTTTTGCGCTTTTCATAATCGGACACATCTTTACAGTATATTATAATACTGTCCCCCTCGATTTTACTTTCGCCCTTATTGTCTTTAATTTTAAGGGTGTATTCCCTGCCGCCGAATTTTATCTTTTCGCCGTTTAAATAAAGGTTTTCGTTCTCTTTACGGTTTATAATTTCGGTATGTTTTTTTATTATCCAGTCTTTCTTTTGGTTTATAAATTCTTCTACCCTTTTTTGTGTTACAAAAAGCGGCGCCGACACAGTAACACACCCGTTTTTATCAATTCTTATATAAATGTTTTTTATATTCTTTTTAATAATTAAAATTTCAATATCATTTAATTTTACCGTTTTGTTTTTCATAAATACTGTCCTTTTTAAGTTTTCGTCTTGTGCGGTTTAAGTG
>JAZLFY010000002.1:0-2714 GCA_045616025.1 Acutalibacteraceae bacterium
CCTCTGTATCGGCAATTACGACACCGATTTTTTTATAATTCATATTTTTCCTCTTTAAATAAAGCCGTTAAACTATTTTTGTACCGCAGACATTACAAAAAACAGACTCTTTTGTTACATAAGCGCCGCAATCAGGGCAAACTTTTTTATCTGTTTCTTCGGCGATTTGTTGTTTAAGGTCTTTTAATTCCTCGGCCTTTTTATCAATTGACTCTACCAAATCGGCAAAATTTTCGGGAACACTTGCGCTTTTCTTTAAAGCAGTGTAATAAGTTTTTCCGAGTTCTGCATAGTCTTTTTCCATTTTTGATTTAACCGAAGAAACTTTAATTTTAAGTTTTTCAACATTAAATGTTTTTTCTGTCTTTTTAACGGTTACATCAAATACCTCTTTAGTTTTGTATAAAGCCTCATCAATAAATCCCATAATAAATACCTCCAAATTAATTATATTTTTATTTTATCATAATTCTATAATATTTACAACATCAACCTATAAATTCACGGATAAGCGAATTTTCGGGAACAAAATTTTCATCAATATTTTCAAACAGTTCAAGTGCATTTACGGTTTTATTAAAATATTCGTACCACGGTGTATTGCGGTCAACCTGATTTCTTAAAGCACAAAACCGTTCACGGTAAACACAAAGTTCAAAGGGATGAAGTGTTGAAAGTTTTGCATCTGCCGTATCGGTAAAGGGGTAGAGATATTTCGAGTCGCCCTTTGTAACGGCATCCCAAGCAAAAAGGGTTTCCTTTACGCTGTTGCCCCTAAAACGCTCGTCACGGAGTATGCGCCTTATAAGTCTTACCTGACGGCTTGAAAACAGTTGTATTCCGTCGGCATTTTCTACCGAATGATTAACACTTATATAAATTTTAAAAATACTTTTTCTCGGCACAAGTGAGGTGACGGCGGTATTAAGTGCATGAAGTCCCTCACAGATAATAATACCTTTCTTTCCGACCTCAACAGGTTTTGTTTCTTTTGCTCTGTTTTGAACTTTAAAATCATAAATCGGAAGAAGTGTTTGTCCGCTTTCGATTATTTCGTTAAAACATTTTTTAATATATTCGGTATCAAGTGCATCAACCGTTTCAAAATCGAGTGTACCGTCGGGGTTTGTCGGAATATTTTCATGCTTTTTATAAAAATCGTCAAGCGACAGTACCGCCGTTTTTTCACCTAAATTTTCAAGTTCCTGCATAAGAATATGCGCCGTTGTAGTCTTGCCCGATGCGGACGGACCTGCGATTGATACAATTTTAATATTTTCGTTTTCGCTTATTTCTTTTGCAAGTTTTTTAATCGGCTCAAGATACTGATTTGTGCAATCTTCAATAAATTTGACCGGATTAACCGATGCGGCATTAATCTCATCCAAAGTATTTATCATAAAATTCGGTTATCCTTTCTTTCCTTTGCATTTGCTCTTCAAACCTGCCTATATATTCATACGGATATTTAAAGTTGAATATTCGTTCTATATGCGGCTTATTGTACTGCCGCATTTTTGTTACGGCAGAAGCGCCACACGCTAATATTGTGTGGGTTTCGTCCATTATATATACATTGTAAAGCCCTTCAAAACCCGGCTTTGCATAGCCGACATTTTCAAGATTACCCACAGTTTTGCTTTGACGGTACATATAATATGCAGGGTAACCGTTTTTTGTTAAAGTTTCTCTTGCATACTGCACCATACCGAGTGCCGCTTTTCCCCTTTCTATTTCGGGAAATTCTCCCCTTTGGGTAAGGGTTGAAGCGCGTTTCATTGAAAGTGAATGAACGGTAATGCTTTCGGGATTAAGTTTTAACAGTTCACCCAAACTGCTTTTAAATGTTTCGGTTGTTTCACCCGGTAGTCCTGCAATTAAATCGGCATTAATATTATCAAATCCGCACTTTCTTGCAAGCATAAATGCCCCTGCGGTTTGTTTTGAAGTATGCCGTCTGCCGACATTTTGAAGAACACTGTCGGTCATACTTTGCGGATTAATGCTTATTCGTGTGACATTTGCCGCTTTAACGGTTTTAAGTTTTTCTTCGGTTATCGTGTCGGGGCGACCTGCCTCGACCGTGTATTCCGAAACCCCGCTTAAATCAAAACTTTCCTTAACTGTATCAAAAATCTTTTTAAGCATTTCTGCCGACAGGGTTGTCGGCGTTCCGCCGCCCATATAAACCGTCATAAGTTTAAGGTTTAATTTATTTGCAATTTCGCCGGTAAGTCTGATTTCTTCACAGAGTTTTTCGACATATTCGGGAATTAAATCTTTTGCATTTTCAACCGAGTGCGAAACAAAAGAACAGTAAGAACATCTTGACGGGCAAAAGGGTATTCCGATATAAAGACTGAAACTTTTTTCTGCCGAATGGGAGATTATTTCTTCTTCGCTTTTTGCGGTTTGTTTTATAAGTTCTGTTTTTTGCCTGTCGACAAGCAGTTTGTTTTCAAAAAATTCTTCTGCCGCCTTTTCGCCCTGCTCTTTTACCGTGACGGAAAAAAGTCTTGCAGGACGGACACCCGTGAGTATTCCGAAAGGCGGTTTATAACCCGTAAGTCTATTAAAGCATTTAAAAAGACAGACCGATAAAATACGCTCGGTTTCCTTTTTTTCGTCTTTTGCACCCACAGGATAATCTGCCGATATGCACTCGTATTTTTCGCCGATAAACAGTTCGGACTTTAATTTTCCGTTTTCACTTG
>JAZLFY010000003.1:0-6770 GCA_045616025.1 Acutalibacteraceae bacterium
AACTTTATAAAAAACTGCTGTTTGACTGTTACGGTGCTGATGCGGAAATTTACACCGGCGGCGGTAAAAAGACTACCTTCCGTGCGGTGGTGGAAAACGAATTTGACCGTATGAAGATACTCGCATCGGTCGATTTCGGTATCTACGGCGGCAAAATCAACAAGGAAAGTTTTGAAAAGGACTGTTGTGCCGCCTGCTTTATAAGGGGCGCTTTTTTGGCTTGCGGTCAGATGATAAACCCCGAAAGCGGTTATCACGCCGAATTTCCCGTAAAAGATTTACATTTAGCGGAAGAATTTAAAAATCTTTTGTCCGAACATTTTATTGATGCCCGAATTTCAAAACGGGGAAAAGGTTATACCGTTTATATACGAAAAAGTGAAATGATAATAAACCTTTTAACCGTTATGGGGGCATCGGCACGAAGTTTAGAACTTATAGAAACCACCATAATAAAGAGCGTTAAAAACAACACAAACCGTGCAAGAAACTGTGACAGTTTCAATATTTCAAAAACGGTTGAAGCATCTATAAAACAGCGAAAAGCAATAGAATATTTAGAGAAAACGGGGCGGCTTGAAACCCTGCCCGAAGAACTTAAAGCGGCGGCAAAACTTCGCACCGATAACCCTGAGGGGTCATTAAAACAACTGTGTGAAGATGCCAAAAACACCATTACCGTTTCGGGACTTAACCACCGCTTAAAAAGAATACTCGATATATACGAGAGTGTGAAAAAATAATTAAGGAAGTGAATTGATATGGCATTTACACATCTGCATTTGCATACCGAATACAGTTTGCTTGACGGATGTTGCCGTATCAATTCTCTTTTTGATGCCGTAAAAGATGCAGGACAAAATGCCGTTGCCATTACCGACCACGGTGTAATGTACGGTGTTATTGATTTTTATAAAGCGGCAAAATCAAACGGCATTAAACCCATAATCGGGTGCGAGGTTTATGTTGCGCCGAGAAGCCGTTTTGATAAGGATAAAAATCTTGACGGTAAGTACGGTCATTTGGTACTTCTTTGCGAAAATAACGAGGGTTATTCCAACTTAATTAAAATGGTGTCCTCCGCTTTTACCGAGGGCTTTTATTCAAAGCCGAGGGTTGACCGTGACCTGCTTAAAAAATACAGTAAAGGCATTATTGCGCTTTCCGCCTGCCTTGCAGGGGAAATACCGCAGGCACTGCTTGAAAACGATTACCAAAAGGCGAAAGATATTGCACTTTGGTATAAGGAAACTTTCGGGAAAGACAATTATTTTATAGAACTTCAAAATCACGGAATTGCCGAACAAAGAAAGATTTTACCCCTGCTTACAAAACTTGCCGAAGATGTCGGTGTGGGCACGGTTGCGACCAACGATGTGCATTATATTAACCGTGACGATGCCTTTATGCAAAAGGTACTTGTTTGTATTCAAACGGGAACAAAAATTGACGACGATAACCCCCTTAATTTTGAAACCGACGAATTTTATCTTAAAACCGAAGAAGAAATGCTTTCGGCAATAGATAATGAAGAAGCAATAGAAAATACTGCTAAAATTGCCGAAAGATGTAATGTCGAATTTGAATTCGGCAAAATAAAACTGCCTTTCTTTGATACGGGCGGCGTTGACCATTTTGAATTTTTCAAGAATAAATGTTATAGCGGACTTAAAAGAATTTACGGCGAAAACCCCGGCGAGGCGCTTAAAAAACGGCTTGATTACGAACTGTCCGTTATAAGCACAATGGGTTATGTCGATTACTATTTAATTGTTTGGGACTTTGTAAACTACGCCAAAACAAACGGTATTCCCGTAGGCCCAGGTAGGGGCTCGGGCGCAGGCAGTCTTGCGGCGTACTGTATGGGAATTACGGGTATTGACCCCATAAAATACAATCTTCTTTTTGAAAGATTTTTAAACCCCGAGCGAGTTTCAATGCCCGACTTTGATATTGACTTTTGCTATGTCAACCGACAAAAAGTAATTGATTATGTTATAGGAAAATACGGTGCCGACCATGTTGCGCAAATCGTAACTTTCGGTACAATGGCGGCTCGTGCCGCCGTGCGCGATGTAGGACGGGCAATGGATTTGCCCTATAATGTTTGCGATAAGGTCGCAAAACTTATCCCAATGCAGTTGGGTGTCACCTTAAATGCGGCACTTCAAAATGTGAATGAGTTGTCCGCACTTTATAATTCCGATAACACCATAAAAGATTTAATTGATATGGCAATAAAGGTAGAGGGTATGCCCCGTCACGCCTCAACCCACGCCGCAGGTGTGGTAATCTGCGACCGTGTTGTAAGCGATTATGTACCGTTGGCGCTTAATGACGAAGCGGTTGTCACCCAATACACCATGACGGCTCTTGACGAGTTGGGACTTCTTAAAATGGACTTTTTGGGACTTCGCAACCTTACCGTTATTGACGATACCGTAAAAGAAATTCAAAAGATAAATAAGAATTTTGATATTGAAAAAATTGACGAAAACGACCTTGCCACCCTTAAAATGATGGGCATGGGAGAAACGCAGGGCGTTTTTCAGTTTGAATCGGGCGGTATGAAAAGTGTTTTAAGACGGCTTCACCCCGAAAGCATAGAAGATTTAATCGCCGTTATTTCTCTCTACCGACCGGGGCCGATGGACTCTATTGACACCTATGTTCATAACCGCCATAATCCGCAGGATATAACCTATGCAACGCCCCTTTTAGAGCCGATTTTAAAGGTCACTTACGGTTGCATTGTATACCAAGAACAGGTAATGCAAATCTGCCGAAGTCTTGCCGGTTATTCGCTTGGGCGTGCCGATATTGTGCGCCGTGCAATGTCAAAAAAGAAACACGATGTTATGAAAAGGGAAAAGACCGCCTTTATCTACGGCGAAACCGACGCAGACGGCAAAGTTTTATGTGACGGTGCAATTAAACGGGGTGTGGACGAAAAAACCGCAACCGAAATATTTGACCGCCTTATTGCGTTTAGTTCTTATGCCTTTAATAAATCTCACGCGGCGGCGTATGCAACGGTTGCCTACCGCACCGCATATCTTAAATGCCACTATAAAAAGCAATATATGGCGGCACTTCTTACAAGTGTTCTTGATAATATAAGTAAAATTGCCGAATACAGTGAAGAGTGCAAACGGTTGGGAATTGCCGTTTTGCCGCCCGATGTAAACGAAAGTGCAGAGGGCTTTTGTGCCGAAGAAAAGGGTATAAGATTCGGTCTTTTGGGAATAAAAAACATAGGCAGAAATTTAATCGAAAATATAATAAAAAACCGTAAAGACGGTAAATATACGGGACTTTACGATTTTTGCCTTAGGAATTATTCAAGAGATTTAAACCGCCGTGCGGTTGAAAGTCTTATAAAAAGCGGTGCGCTTGACTCACTCGAAAAGTGCAGAAGAAGTATGCTTTATGCACTTGACGGTGTACTTGCGGCGGCGGAGGGCAGAAGCCGACTTATAAGCAGAGGGCAAATGGACCTTTTCGGGGATAGTGAGGAAGAAGATTATTCTTTACCCGAAGTACCCGAAATGCCAGCATTTGAACTGCTTGCCGCCGAAAAGGAAGCAACCGGAATGTACCTTACGGGCCATCCGCTTTCCCGTTTTGAAGGGTTTATAAAAAACGGTAATTACACCGAAATTATAAGCATTAATAACAAAACGGTCCGTGACGGTGCGGTTGTTAATGTTTGCGGAATAATTGAAAGTGTAAGGGTAAAACAACTTAAAAACAAATCGGTTATCGCCTATGCGGTTTTGGAAGATACAACGGGAAGAATAAATTTAACGGTATTTTCCAATGCATACGGTGCGTATCAACCTTTGCTTACCGTCGGTAAGGTTGTAACGGTAAGAGCAAAAGTAAGCGAAAGGGAAGACAGAGATACCGAACTTTTGCTTGAAACTATGTCTGAAGTGCCCGAAAGCGCACAGTTCGAAAAGCCGAAAAAGAAATTCAAAAGCGGCGTGTATTTAAGGGTGGACGGCGAAAACACCGAACAGTTTAAATCGGCGGTGGAAATACTATCCCGTCATAAGGGTACCTACCCCGTAATAATTGTTTGTGCCGACAGCGGAAAGCGGCTAATCGCCCCCGACAGATTAAAGGTTACCGTTTCAAAATCACTGTCGGGCGAACTTACCGCCCTGCTTGGCGAAAAAAACATGAAAATCGTCTGATTTTTTTGTTGAAAAGTGTTTACTCTTGTTATATAATAACTTTTAGTGTTTTTATTAGGAGATGGAGATTTTATGAAAACAATAGGTGTATTAACAAGCGGCGGCGATGCGCCGGGTATGAACGCGGCAGTTCGTGCGGTTGTAAGAACGGCAATGTCGCTCGGTATGAATGTTAAGGGCATTATGCACGGTTATGAGGGTTTAATAAGCGGTGAAATAGTCGACCTTAATTCCCGTTCTGTATCTGACCTTATAAGCCGTGGCGGTACCGCACTTTACACCGCAAGATGCCTTGAATTTAAGGAAGAAGCAGGCATTTTAAAGGGTGTCGAAATGTGCAAAAAGCACGGTATTGAGGGTATCGTTGTTATCGGCGGTGACGGTTCTTTCAGGGGCGCTCGCGACCTTTCAAACCACGGTGTTCCGTGTGTCGGTGTTCCTGCTACCATTGATAACGATATTTCTTCAACCGAATATACCATAGGCTTTGATACCGCAATGAATACCGCAGTTGATATGATAGATAAAATTCGTGATACCGCACAGTCGCACAACCGTTGCAGTGTTGTTGAGGTTATGGGACATCACGCAGGATATATGGCACTTCAAATCGGTATTGCCGTAGGTGCCGTTGCAATTCTTGTTCCCGAAATGCAGGTCGATATGGATAAGGTTGTATCCCACATCAAAAAGGTAAAAGAAACCGGTAAAAACCACTTTATCGTTGTTGTTGCCGAGGGTGTCGGCGGCAGCGAAGAAATTGCAAAAACAATCGAAAAAGAAACCGGTCTTGAATCCCGTGCCACCATTTTGGGCCACGTTCAGCGCGGCGGCAGTCCTACCGTCCGTGACCGTGTCCGTGCAACCCAAATGGGTAATGCGGCGGTACACCTTCTTGATAAGGGAATAGGCAACCGTGTAGTTGCGTACAGAGCAGGAAAAATCGTCAACTTCGATATTTTCGAGGCACTTAATATGACCAAAACCTTTGACGAGGGTATGCTTGATGTAGCAAAAGAAACGGCAATTTAACTTTATATTTTTAAAGTAAAAGCGGGTGCATTACACACCCGCTTTTTTATGTTGTAGTAGAGCGTCTTTGTGTGTATCCGTTATTTTCCGCACAAATATATTGAAATCTATGTAAATGTTTGGTAAAATATTTATAATAAATATAAGTGAGGTGTAACAATGAAAAAGGTTTTTGCCATATTACTATCATTAACACTTATTTTTGCAGGAATACCGCTTGGTTCGGCATTTGTTTCGGCTGCCACAAGCGGCACCACGGGTGACTGCAATTGGGTGCTTAACGGTACTAAACTAACCATTTCCGGCAGCGGTAAAATGGCGGATTATAGTTATTATCCGTATGGACCGTGGGGAACAGGTATTACCAAAGTTTCTATTGGTGATAAGGTAACAAGTATAGGCAATTATGCATTTTACGGTTGCACCGGACTTACAGGTGTAGAAATACCAAACAGCATAACAAGTATAGGTAACTGTGCATTTTACGGTTGCGCCGGACTTACAAATATTACTATACCAAACAGTGTAACAAGTATAGGCAGTTATGCATTTTCCGGTTGCACCGGATTTACAAGCATAACAGTACCAAACAGTGTGACAAGTATAGGCGAGTATGCATTTTACGGTTGCACCGGACTTGAAAGCATTACTGTTAATAGTGAAAACACAAAATATTATTCCGAAAATAATTGTATTATAGAAAAAGAAACAAAAAAACTTATTTTGGGGTGTAAAAACAGCATAATTCCAAATGATGTAATAATCATAGGTGATTATGCGTTTTCCGGTTGTACCGGACTTACAAGTATTACAATGCCAAACAGTGTAAACAAAATAGGGGAACAGGCATTTTACGGTTGCGCCGGACTTACAAGTGTAGAAATACCAATCAGTGTAACAAGCATAGGCAGTTATGCATTTTCCTATTGCACCGGACTTACAAGTGTTACAATCGGGAATAATGTAACAAGTATAGATTTGTATGTATTTGCATATTGCACCGGACTTACAAGTATAACAATGCCAAACAGTATAACAAATATAGGCTTTTATGCCTTTTATAATTGCACCGGACTTAAAAAAATATTTTACCGTGGCACCGAGACCGAGTGGGGGAAAATAAACAAACCTTATGCACAAATTCCCTCAAGCGCAAAGATATATTATAACTATGATTGCGATATAAACGGACATAAAGGGCTTGTGGATAATTCAACTTGCACAAGTGACTATAATTATGATTATATCTGTATCGCTTGCGAAGAACGGATAACCGGTACAATAAAAGCGCACCATAGATTAAATGAAAAAAACGAATGTGAATACTGCGGCTTTGGTCACAACACACCGGGCGATATTGACGGAAAAGAGGGAATAACAAGTGACGATGCAATATATCTGTTGCACAACCTATTTGAGTCGGAAGATTATCCCGTAAACCAACCGGTTGACTTTAACGGTGACGGCTCTCTCACAAGTGACGATGCGATTTATCTGTTGCACCACATTTTTGAGCCGGAAGATTATCCGCTACATTAA
>JAZLFY010000004.1:0-2114 GCA_045616025.1 Acutalibacteraceae bacterium
CCGGCGGAAAAATGGAGCAGGGCGAAAAGGAACTGCTTTTTGACGGCGCAATTATGATGACGCTTGAATGCGGTATGCGGTTTTTGACCGATTACCTTTGCGGCGACGGTTACTTTAAAACCGATTATAGCGGTCATAATTTAGTCCGCGCAAGAGCGCAAATTGCCTTGGCAAAAGATATGGAAAGCAAGAAAGAGGAAATGATAGATTACATAAAAAATCTCGGTTTTTAAAAACCGAGATTTTTAGTTTGTCAAAACAAACAAAATGTGCAGAAATTTTTATTTAAAAAAATTAAAAATTTGTGCAAAAAGCAGAACTTTAAAAGGTTAAAAAATTGTGATAAAAACTTTACATAAAGTTTTATTCATTTTATACCTGCATATTATGTAATTAAAGTTTTCAACCGAGTTATCCACCGTCAAAAGGGCTAAAACGAGCCAAAAACCACCAAAAGTCTAAAAAAACGGGGGATAGTGCGGTGGAAAACGTTTATAACTAAATCGGTTAACAAGGTTTACATAACGCCAAAAAATGCAAAGTTTACATAATGTTTTATGCGGTGAAAATTCAAACCCTAAAAAAGTATGTAAAGAAGCGCATAAAGTAAAAATTTATCGGCTTTTTCGGCATAAAGAATAAAAAGCAGACCGATTAAAAGCGAAATATCACCGTCGGTTTTTACATTGTTTAAAAACGGCAAATTAAATCCGTTTAAAAAATCGGTCGGTGTGTTTTTCGCACTGTGTCTTTCGGGTGTGTTTCGCCCCTTTACAAAATCGGGTGTTTTAAGATTTTGCGGTACAGAACTCCGGCTCATATTTTTCATGCGCTCGATTGCCTTTTGCCGCTCAATAAAAAAATCACTGTTGTCGGTCATAAAATCACCAAGTTAAGGTTAAAAATCAAAAAGTCCGCTTTCTTTAAGTTTCGGCAGGATTTCTATAAATTTTAAAAGTTTAACGGCGGTGTCAACCTTTTTTTGCCTTTCGTCGTTCAGGTGGGGTTTTAGTGCTAATAAAAGCGCCGTGCGGTTATCGTTTCCGCTGCCCTTAAAAAGAGATACCGCCTGCATTATTTTTTGCGCCGTATCGTCGGGTAGGTCGTCGTCGGTTTCGCTTTCCCCGTCGCCCGACATAAGACTTTCCGCCATTGCCCTTACCTTTTCCATACTTTCTTTGTCGTTAAGAATTTCGGCAAGTCGCGCGTTTAAATCATCCATTTTTATTCTTTCCTTTAAAGGAGTTTAAAATATCCTGCGCTTGTTTACTTGATAAAATCTTCTGCGCCGCCGCCTTGTTTGAAAGGGCGCTTTTAAGCATTTCGGCATCCTCTTTCGAAAGTGCCGACATAAGCCCCGACATATCGCCCGATTTGGCTTTTTCAATATCTTTTTGGTTGATTTTTCCGCCCGAAGAATTTATAAGCGCCGATAAAAGTTTTTGTTTGTCAAAATTATTCTGCATTGATTTTTCCCCCTGTTTCGTTTATATTAAATTTATGATAAAAAATTCAAATTTATGAGGTTTTATATGCGATTATTGGTTTTTTCCGACTCCCACGGCAGTGTTAATATGCTTGATAGGGCACTTCGGGCAGAAAAAAAGGCAACCCATGTTTTCTTTTTGGGGGATGTTACGGGCGATATTGAAGAATTAATACCCGAATATAAGGATAAAGTTTTTCATATCGTTTCGGGCAACTGCGACTTTTTTAAAAATTATCCGACCTTTGATACCGTAAAGGTCGGAAATGTAAATATTTTTATGGCGCACGGACACACCTTTGGTGTTAATTACGGAACGGATAAACTGCTTGAAGCGGCAAAGACACAGGGCGCACAAATCGCCCTTTACGGACATACCCACATAAACAGTACCGAATATAAAGACGGGGTGTATATAATAAATCCCGGCTCGGTTTCCCGTTCACGAAACGGCGCAAATTCCTATGCCGTAATCGATATTTTGGAAAACGGAATATTGCCGGCAATTAAAAATCTCTGAGGGGATTTTTAAAACGAAGCCGCTGTCGCTAATGAAGGAATTAATACGCCTGCGGCGTAATGTAAAACGGGACGCATAATATGCGTTCACTACAAATTATGTAATCTA
>JAZLFY010000005.1:0-1970 GCA_045616025.1 Acutalibacteraceae bacterium
ACCGAATATTTCGGGTTCTATCTCAACAAGGTTAGGACCGTCAACTTTACCCTCGGTAATTGTTGAATCAGTTACACGAAGTGTTGCGGTTGAATCACCAACAGCAATCTTAGCATTGCCCGAAACGGTTATATTTGAACCGTTATCTACTACTGCCGTAACACCTGCACCGAGGTTAAATACATTACCGGTTGAAGAAGAGATGTTCACACCGTTAAATGTAGATGTTGCACCGGAAGCAGTAATATTGAAAATATCATTACCTGCTGTATAAGAACCGCCGCTTACATTAAATGTGATATTTGATGTAATCTGGAATACATTATCAGCTGCATTAAAGGTACCGCCGGTAACGGTTAATGCACCGTTTGGCTTATCATCACCGGTTTGAAGAATATCACCGTAGGTATTTGTAAATGTACCGCCGTTAATAGTGAACGCACCGTTATTCTTTTGGAAAAGTTTTCCGCAACCGGTAGTGCCTGTAAATGTACCGCCGTCAATAATTACGCTGCCGCCACCATCGTTTAATACGATTGCGGGACCGCCGAAATTAAATGTACCGCCGTAAACATGCAAAACAGAACCGCTGTTGTCAATAAACATGCTCCAGTCAGCGTTAGGATTGGAAATTGTTGCACCGCTGTAAATGTTAAGTCTGCAGTTGTTTTTATTGGTCGTCCAAATCTTACCGCCAACGGTAGAAACATTAACGGTCTGACCGGCAGTGCCGTTACCGATGTTTAAGATGTAACCGCCCTGACGGATAGTATCCTTAGACGATTTATCGCCTTCATTTAATCTTATAATATCACAATCTACAAGATTGATAACACCGTCTCTATCTGGATTTTCGCCGGTGTAAACAACCCAGTTTGAGCTTTGAATAAGAGCATCATCGGTTACTGTAACAGTACCGCTGAAGTCAGATACATATAAAGCACCCTCGTTGCCTGTGCCGGTGTTTGTACAATTAATTTCACCGCCTGAGAAAGTAACATTAAGAGATGTATCATCGCCATGAACCTTTACGGTATCAGAGCCTCTTTTAATCTTAATGTTTTTAATTAAAACATCACCGCTACCGGTAATATCCAATTTAGAGCCATCAAGATGATACCCTGTCACACCTGTTGCACCTTCAAGCGTAAGAGGACGGGTAACATAAAAGGTATCAGATGAGCTAATACTACTACCGATTATGATGTGGTCGTATGTTGTGTTTGATAAAGCGTTTTTCAAGTCAGTTGCATTATTAACAGTTATTGACTCTGCAAAAGCACTAAACGGAACACAAACAAAGCAAGTGAATGCTATTGCGAATGAAACTATAAAAGCTAATAGTTTTTTTGTGTTTTTCACTTTAAATTTCTCCTTTTCGAAAGAATTTTATAGGCAATATAAGCATTTCTGCTTTATACGCCTATGCCGGGAAATCAAGTTTGTTGCTTACCACTCCTTTCAAAAACCGGAAAAAAATTTTAGGGAATTTGCCGTATCCGGTTCTTATAACAAAGCATCTGGCTTTGGTTGGCAAGTATTTCGCCTTTTGGCGCTTAGAAATATCAAAGGCTTAATACTTGCCAATAGGGATAAATTTATGTCTTAGAATGTTGAAATAATTCTATTCCATTCCTTAACATCAGCATCAAGTTGAGCACTTATCTCATCAAGCTTGGTCTTTGCCTGAGCGGCAGTACCCTCTTTTACAAAGTCCGGAAGGTCTTTGTAAACATCATAATAATGGAACTTGTTCTTCTGGGAAATACACCACTTATAAACCTCTAATGCCTGGTCGTTTACAAAGAAGGTCTCTGCATCGTAGTTATCGGCATTAAGATAATAACGGAGATAATAGTAAACAGCTGCGGCGTTCTTTGCACCCTTAGGAATACCGTATGCTTCGGATTCATGCATAGGCTGAATGAATTCCTTGCCCTCCTGCTGAGGAAGCGGTACGCAACGAAGGT
>JAZLFY010000006.1:0-6987 GCA_045616025.1 Acutalibacteraceae bacterium
CATACAGCAGGGTTTAAGCGGAATGTTCTGCCGTTCATGACCTTGATACGGTGGGACATGATTGACATACGGTGCAGAGACGGCTGACGGTTGAAGAGAACCACATCGCCGTCACGCAGCTGGCGGTCAACCTTCCATCCCGGCTCAATCATATCTGCAACAGTGTTGCAGTTTCCTTCTGCGCCTGCAATTAAGCGGATACGGCGTCCGTCGGGGCGGGTTACATAGTTTGCACCGCACGGGTCACGAAGGGTGGGTCTGTTCGGACCGATTCTAATCATGGTACGCATATCTTCGATGTTCTGCTTGGTAACGCGAACCGGAACAGACATCTCGTTTGCGATGGCTAACGGAACACCGACTTCTCCGACGGATAAGTTCGGGTCCGGAGAGATAACGGTACGGGATGAGAAGTTGACACGCTTACCGGATAAAGAACCTCTGAAACGACCGTCTTTTCCTTTCAGTCTCTGGGATAAGGTCTTAAGCGGTCTTCCGGAACGGTGACGTGCCGGCGGACATCCTGCCACTTCGTTATCAAGATAGGTTGTTACATGGTACTGTAAGAGTTCCCATAAATCCTCAATAATCAGCTGCGGCGCACCTGCATCCTGATTTTCCTTGACACGCTGGTTAATTCTGATGATATCAACAAGCTTGTGGGTTAAGTCATCTTCGGAACGCTGACCGTTTTCAAGAATAATTGACGGTCTGACTGTTGTCGGCGGAACCGGAAGAACGGTAAGAACTGCCCACTCAGGTCTTGCGACCTCAGGGTCGATTCCAAGAAGGCGAAGGTCATCGTCAGAGATACGCTCTAAGCGTTCACGGATATCTGCAGAGGTGAGTTTGTGCTCAATCTTGTGAGATTTTCCTGCTTCGTCGGTTTCGGTTGCGACTTCAACGAAGGTGGTCGGCTTTTCAAAGTTAATCTTGAGCTGCTGTTCACCGCAGTACGGACAGACTCTCTCCTTTTTAATATCTTTTTCGCCGATGGTTTCATCAGAGTACGGGTCGTCTTCTAATGCGGAGAACTTTTCAATTTCGTCCTGATCTAAGAGAAGACGTCCGCATTCACGGCAGGTGACACGTAAGAGTTTTCTGATAAGTCTGGTGTATCCGACGTGGATAACCGGCTTTGCAAGATCGATGTGACCGAAGTGACCCGGATAGGCGCAAGTTTAGGCGACCATGCGGCAAGTCTTACCTACGGCAGCGAGGGTGTAATGCACGGCTTTAACAGTATAATGCTTAAAGACGAAAACGGCGAGCCCGCACCCGTATATTCGGTTGCAAGCGGTCTTGATTATCCCTCCTCCGGTCCCGAGCACGCATATCTTCGTGATATCGGCAGGGTTAAGTATGAAACGGTGGGCGATACCGAAGCCATTGACGCGTTCTTTGAACTTTCCCGTAAAGAGGGCATTATCCCTGCGGTTGAAAGTTCCCACGCCGTTGCTTATGCAATTCGCCGCGCGGTTGAAATGGACCACGGCTCAATTCTTGTCAACCTTTCGGGCAGAGGCGATAAGGATATGGACTTTGTTATTGAAAAATACGGTATAAGATAATCTTGAAAAACTTATAAAAGTATTGTAAACTGAAACTCGGCGGATATATTTCGCCGAGTTTTGATTTGAGGAGTCATTTATGCGCAAAAGCGGAATTTTAATGCCGGTTTTTTCTCTGCCGTCAAACTGCGGCATAGGAACACTCGGCAAACCGGCAACAGATTTTGTCGATTTTCTTAAAAAATCGGGGCAGAAATTATGGCAGGTTTTACCCCTTACCCCCGTTGACCGATACAATTCACCCTATATGTCGCCCTGCCTTTTTGCAGGCAACACTTTGTTTATCGATTTTGATTTGCTTTTAAAGGATAAACTTTTAAAAAAGGGCGAATATAAACAAAACGGCAGTTTTAACAGTACACAGGTTAATTTTAAGGCAGTAAAAGAAGAAAGCGAAAGGGTTTTAAAACTTGCTTTTTCACGGTTTAAGCCAGAAGATTTCGAGCCCGAATATTCCGCTTTTTTAAATAAAAATTCCTTTTGGCTTGACGGTTTTGTCGCTTTTTGTAATGAAGAAAAGGGCTTTTGCGAATTTAAGCAGTTTGTTTTTTATAAACAATGGAAAAATTTAAAAAAATATGCCAACAAAAACGGTATTGAAATAATCGGCGATTTGCCCATTTACCCGACAAAAGACAGCAGCGATGTGCTTTTTAATAAGGATGTTTTCAAATTAAACCCCGACGGTACGCCGTTTGTTGTTTCGGGCACTCCGCCCGATTCGTTTTCAAGCGACGGTCAACTGTGGGGCAGTCCCGTTTACGATTTTGAGCATTTAAAAAAACAAAACCCGCCCTACCGCTTTTGGATAGAACGGTTAAAGCAGGCGCTTTCGCTTTTCGATACCGTACGAATTGACCATTTTCGCGCGTTTAGTGAATATTACGAAATACCGCTTGGTAAAACACCCAAAGAGGGAACTTGGCAAAAGGGCGGCGGTATGGACTTTTTTGCGGAACTTGAAAAGCAATGCGGCAAAAATCTGCCCGTAATCGCCGAAGATTTGGGGCTTATAACCGACGGTGTTAAAGACCTTTTAAAAGCCACCGGTTTTGCAGGTATGAAGGTTTTGCAGTTCGCCTTCCAGACCGATTTTTCAAACCCCTATCTTCCCGAAAACTACCAAAGCAACTGTGTGGCGTATGTCGGCACGCACGACAACCCCACCGCCGCCGACTTTTTAAAGGAAGACGAAGAAAGACAGAAAAAAATATCCCTTATCTGCCCCGTAAGTATGGGGAATATGAACGAAAAACTTATTAAATGGGTTATGTCCTCTGCGGCGGACAGGGTGATTTTCACCATGCAGGATATTTTGTCCCTCGGCGAAAAATTCAGAATAAATACACCCGGCACCAAAACGGGCAACTGGCAGGCAAGAATACCGAAAAAGTATTTTACCGATTTACTTGCCGAAGACCTTGAATACATAACAAAAAAATACGAAAGATAAAAAAGAGAGAACGGTGAAAAGCCGTTCTCTCTTTCATTGTAATTATTTGCCTAACGCTTTATTTACTGCCCTTTGAATTTCGCTGAAATCATAACCGGCTTCGGTAAGTCTTTGGCGTCTTTCGGGAGTGTTGCCCCAGTAACCCTTTATTACCTCGTCAACAATTTCCTGCGTTGATTTTTTCTCGTCGGTAGTTGGTGTGGCAGGTTCGGTCTGCTGTTCGGGTTGCTCTGTGATGGTTTCGGCTTCTGTGGTGGTTTCGGGTGTCTGTTCGGCATTAATATTGCTTTCGGCTTTTTCAAGTTCTTCGAACAACTTGTCGATATTCTCTTTATCCTTATCGGTTGTTTCGCCGTTTTTAATTTTTTCAAGAAGTTCAAGAGCGGACTTTTGATTTTCAACCTTAAGGGTGCCGTTATTTATTTCGGTTATCAAACTGTCTATTTTTGCTATCGCATCATCGTCTATGTTTTTGTTGCCGATTTGCATTTTAAGTACCGTAAGCGAAATTAAATCTTTCTTTTCATATTTAGCAACAAGTTCTTGATTATTTATTTTTTCCTTTTGATAATTAAGATTTGTGACGGTGGTTATAATACATAATAAAAAGGTCGCTATCGCAAGTATGAAAATTACCGTTTTTTGTAAAATTGCAGTTTTAACATCAAAACCGATTTCTTTTTTTATTAAAAATTTAAGTAAAATTTGAATTATTCCGAAAAGGGTTATTAAACAAAAAAGAATTAATATAAATGTCCATTTTGTGCCAAGCTTTAACTCGCCCGACAAAGAAAATACAACAATTCCGATTATGCCGTAAAGAGTGTTAAAAATGTAATTGTTTGTGCTTTTTATTTTAAATGCACAAATAATACCACCGACAACTCCGCTTAACAATAACACAATCGGTCCTAAAATAAAACTGTTCATATTAAGAGCAGTACCTGTTTTTTTGTTAAAAAACTCTTGTAGCGGCATGTTGTCTTCGGGGAAACCGACAATATCATGAACAGAAGCAATTTTGCCGGAAAACTTCCAAAATGTTGCAAAATAGCAAACGGTAATTATTCCGATAAATAAAATGCATAAAAAATTTAAGATTTGATTTAATGTGATTTTAGATTTTTCCACTTTTGACATCCTCCGTGTATTCAATATTCGATATTATATTTTGAATATATCATAAGTATATCATATTGAATACAATAATGTCAAGAGGTGATTTTTTGAATAAGTTTATACCAAAAAAATCAGATAAAGAAGTTATTTCTGTTCGACTTGGGGAAGATTTGCTTAAAAACATTGACCGGTATGCCGCAAAATATGAAATAAGCCGAAATGAGTTTATTAATCAATGTTTAAATTTTGCCATTGAAAATATTGACGAAAAATAAGACGGATGCAAACAGCATCCGTCTTATTTTAATAACTGTAAAGGTTGATTACTTTTCGCCCTTTGCTTTCGGCGTACTTGACGGTTCTTGCCGTGCCGCCGCTTTTACCGGAATAAAAGGTCAAAACAAAATCGCTGTTGTCTACCATATAGTAGTTTCGTTTCATATAGCAGGCAGGGTAATAATTATCGGAAATAAGCACCGTTTCGTCGCAGGCGGCAAGCACATTGTTGTACCGCTTTAACCAGTCGCCCGAAAAACTCGCCGCTTGCTCAATAAAGGGAACAACGGCAATAAGTTTTATGTGAAATGATGGGTATAATACACTTAAAGTCAGCACCGTTTCGGCGGCGATAATGTCAAACCCCATTGCCATACCGCAGTAAAAGGTGCGGCAACCCGCATTTATTAAGGTATTAAGTTGTTCGGTTAAACTGTTTTCAAACCGCAAATAGTCATTATTTGTTATGTCCACGGGGAAAGGGAACTTTTGCGGACGGTAGCCCGTAAAACAGCAGGATAAATAATTTTCAGTCATATAAACCGCCTAAAAAAAGTATTTTTATTTATAATACCAAAAAAAAATTACGGTTTCAAGGTTGACAATCTATTTTCTTTATGTTAGAATAATTTGACACACGGAGAGGTATCGAAGCGGTCATAACGAGGCGGTCTTGAAAACCGTTTGGTAGCAATACCACAAGGGTTCGAATCCCTTCCTCTCCGCCATTTATAAAGAAAAAAAGAATTTATCATTTGCAGAAGTACTCAAGTGGTGAAGAGGCTCCCCTGCTAAGGGAGTAGGTCGGGTAACCGGTGCGAGGGTTCAAATCCCTCCTTCTGCGCCAAATATAAGGAGTGGTATCAGAGATACCACTCCTTATATTTATTGTTAAATCGAGAGGGATTTGAACAGGGCGGTTTTGGAACAAAACGGCAACCTTTCGGGGAACGGTTGCCGAGCCCGTGGGCGTGTAGGCGCAACAGTTGCGCCGTAGCAAATCCCTCCTTCTGCGCCAAAAAACAACATCGCTATGCGATGTTGTTTTTTTATCCAAGCCGCAGGATTGGTATATCATCATTTTTGTATATCTCGCCAAAGGCGAGGTATGCAAAAAATGCATATCACCAAAAACGGCAAAGCCGTTTTTGTATCTCATCACGCCATAGGCGTGTATAAAATCTTTCTGCGGCTTGATGATATGCAACACTTCGTGTTGATGATATACAATTCCTTGCGGAATTGATGAGATTCACGGCCTTGTCGTGATAATATATGCCTTTTCGCATTTCTTTACTCCGCAAAGAAATTCTGCTCTGAAAAGGCGGAGAGATTTGAACAAAATTCATAACCACATAAAACCACCCTCCCGAATTATCGGGAGGGTGGTCATTTTTCAAGCAATTTGAGTAATAACCAAATGTGCGCTTGCAGGGGATGTTCCGCCCGAGTTTGCCGTTACCGTAAGCGGTGCGGTGGCGGCGGCAGGGTTGCGAAGTGACAGGGTAGTATTTGCGGCAGGCGTGTTTATTACGGCTACACCCGTAATTTGCGAGCCGGGGTCGGTTCTGCCTACCAAGGTGTAGGGAACTTCGGTGCCGTTTTCGGTTAAAACCAACTGTCCGGCTTCGGTAATCGGTACCGTGAACTGAACAAGGTAAGAGCCGGGCGCGGCAAGATTAAAGGTAGTACCGCTAAGGCGAGTCACCGATGTTCCGCCGCTTGCGGCGGTCTGCGGAAACGCAATATCCGCACCTGCCGCAATGGGTGCGGCATTATCGGCAGGCATTATTGCATAATAATCTGCAAAACCGAGTACTCCGCCTGCAGGTCCCTGCGGACCGGCAGGACCAACGGGACCGGCAGGGCCTTGCGGCCCTCTCATACATTGACGGCTTTCCGAATAATAATATTCGCAGCACTGGCACTTTCTTCTGCAACACTTATTGTTATTATTACAAAAATAATTATTGAAAATCCAACCAATAAAAACATTATAAAATTAAAATTACTAAATAATTATCAAAAATTCTTCATTATAATTACTCATTTACCAACTAGTAAATGGATCTTCGGAAGGTTTAATAGAGGGTGTATCACCATCATCTTCATCTTCACATTCAGCGAAATTATTACAATCTCCTTTTCCACTAACACTAGGAATATAAGGTGCCTTGATTTTATATTTAACTAAATTATTCCAATCTAATTCTTTAAAGAATCTATGATTCTTAATATCATTAACTCCTCCTTTTAAATTACCATATCTTTTTGATAAATCTTGAACTAATAAATGTTTTACTAAACTTTTAGCATTAGAAGGGAAGGAACTTGGGAATTTAATTTTTCCCTTTAAAATCTTCTGATAAATTAACATAGGATCTTCATCATTAAAAGGATCAATACCAGCAATCATTTCATAAAGTAATACTCCAAATGTCCACCAATCTACAGGTTTACCATGACCTTTATTTAATAATATTTCTGGGGCTAAATATTCTGGAGTTCCACATAAAGTATAAGTTCTACCTTCACAAACTTTTGCAAAACCAAAATCTGTTAATTTCA
>JAZLFY010000007.1:0-1965 GCA_045616025.1 Acutalibacteraceae bacterium
ATTAACAAGCGGCGGTTTAAGGGCAGTTATTCGCGCGAGTTCGCCGATTATGTCTGCGTAGACGGATTAGGCAATATGATACCGCCGTCGACTGTAACCCGCCGTTTTGGCGATATTTTGCGGCAGTACGGGCTTCGTCACATACGCTTTCACGACCTAAGGCATACATTCGCAAGTCTGCTCATAAGCAAAGAAGTTCCGCTTATTAATGTATCAAACTTTTTAGGGCACAGCGACCTTTCGACAACTGCAAATATCTATGCCCACCTCGATAAATCGAGCAAACAAATAAGCGCAGATATTATGGGCGAAATTATAAACGGCACCTCTGATTAGAGGTGCCACATTTTTATAGGGGGAAATTCTATGGAAAACGGATATATGAGCGGTGCACAACTTCGGCAGTACCTGCATATCTCAACAAGGAAAATGAAATATTTAATGGATAACGATTATATTCCGCACGAAAACACAGGACATGCAACGCATAAGTACATAGTAAAAACAGAAGATGCCAAAGCATTTAAAAGGCGTATGAAATACGAAAAAGGTTTTTTAAGCGAACTATCGGGAATGTTCTCAAACCGTAAGCCGTCAAATAGTAAACTTACGGCAGAAAAAGAACGGCAATTAAGAGTTGCAATAATAGAAAACAAAGCCGCTACTTTGCCCGATGCCATAACCTTAAAACAAGCCGCAAAACTTCTCTCTGTCAGTGAACAAACGGTGAGAGATATAATCAAAAAGCACAAACTTTATACCGTCAAAATCGGCAGTATAAAGTTTGTGCCTAAGAGTGAAATTGTAAAAATATGTTCCCCTAAAATGTAGGGGAACATAAATTACATATAAAACATTCAATACGGTATTCTGAAATAATCAAGATACTTTTTAAATTTATCCTGTGCCGAAAGGCAGGTATCCCGTAAAAATCCTCTTTCGTTTTTCCACTCTTTAAGTCCTCTGTAATAAAACATTTTTATATCATCTTCAATGATAAAGGGAACAATACTATTACGCAAACATTCTTTAAAAAGAAGTAATCTGCCTATTCTGCCGTTGCCGTCCTGAAAAGGATGAATCCGTTCAAATCGGTAGTGAAAATCAAGCAGGTCGTCAAATGACTTTTGCTCTTTTGCATTGTAGTATTTAAGCAATTTTTTCATTTCCGTATGGACATTTTCGGGTAAGACCGTTTCTGTTCCGCCGACCTCGTTCGGCACTTTTTTATAATCTCCAACGGCAAACCAATCAAGTCTTGAATCTGTGGTACCGTTTTTCAAAACCGAGTGCAGCTCTTTAATAAACGCTTCGCTTATCGGATAGTTTGCGTTATCTATAATCATATCAATGCACTTGAAATGGTTGGCGGTTTCGACCACATCATCTACCTTAATAGCGGATTCCGATATACCAACGGTATTTGTTTCAAATATATACCGTGTTTGGTCGTGCGTAAGCTTGCTGCCCTCGATATGATTTGAATTGTATGTTAAATCAATTTGTATTTTATGGTAAATGCCGCCGTGAAGTTTTGACTTTTTCTCGGCTTTTAACACCCCTAAAAGAGTTTGTGGCACATCAGTGCGTTTGTTTATTCTCTCCGGCTTTCCGGCATTTTCGGGAATATGCCAAGTTTTACCCTTAATAACCGCACCGTTAATTTTGCCGTTTGCACAGTAATTGCGAACGCTCCGCTCACTAACGCCCCATTCTTTCGCCGCATCTGCAACAGAAATATATTTCATATAAACACCGCCTTTCTTCACGGTATAAGTATAACATATTATCGGCAAAATATCAACAATAATTATAAACTAAAATATAAATTTTGCCGATGACCAATATAAAATATAATTTCAAATTGTTTCCCCTAAAAATATGTGGAGAAAGAAAGTCAATTTTAATATAAATATGTGCTTCATGAAAAAAGGAGACATCAAAGTTTGTTTCGTATTTTGTATT
>JAZLFY010000008.1:0-3932 GCA_045616025.1 Acutalibacteraceae bacterium
TGGGTGCCCCATCTTGCCATCATAACATCGCCCTGCGAGGGAGATGTCGGAAGTCCGGTAGACGGTCCCGAGCGCTGAACATCAACAACTACAAGCGGAATTTCCGCAAGACAGGCATAACCCAAATTTTCCTGCTTTAAAGAAAATCCCGGTCCGCTGGTTGCGGTCATTGATTTTGTGCCTGTGGTGGAAGCGCCAATAGCACATGCGATAGAGGCAATTTCGTCCTCCATTTGAATAAATCTGCCGCCCTCCTGCGGAAGACGCGCCGCGCTGACCTCGGCAATTTCGGTGGACGGAGTTATCGGATAACCGGCATAAAAACGCATTCCTGCCGCAAGTGCGCCTTCAACGCACGCTTCGTTACCCTGCATAAGTACGGTTTTTCCCATTACTTTTCCTCCTCCTTAACATAAATAGCGTAATCGGGGCAGCGCAATTCACACATACCGCAACAAATGCAGTCTGTATCCTCAACGCGTGTTACCTTTTCGCCAACAACCTTGAGCGCACCTTTGGGGCAAAAGGCGGCACAAATTCCGCAACCTTTACACCAAGCGGTGTTTATGACTAATTTTTTAGCCATACAAATCCGACCTTTCTGTTTGTTGTTATATAAGTTATAATTTGAACGTTATGATTATAGCACTTTTAAACCCTGATTTCAATATCTAAATTATAATATTTTACATTTTTTTATAAATTTTTCGGTTTTTCGGTATATAAAGTGTCAAAAGTTGCCAAAACAAGGGTGCATAAATACCCGCTGTCGTCCACATCGTCGGCAAGCAACATCGGTTTTGCGTTAGGGTACGGAATTTCAAGCGTTTCGGTTTTAAATATATTTTTTGCGCCTGACATTTTAAAAAGCAGGCGGTCGTCATAAATTCCGCCGACGATTTTTCCCTTATAATATAAAATGTATTCACCCATCATGGGGCGAAATGAAATTCCGTCCAACGCCGATAATTGTTCGGCAATAAAAATCATATATTCCTTACTTGAAGCCATTGTTTCTCCTTTCGCCCATTGGGCATATCGTATGCAAAGCATATATCGTGTTTTACATATCGCACCGCCATAGGCGGTATATCGCAAAAAAAGCACGCGTGAGGGTGCTTTTTTTATTAGTCTTTCTTTGCCTGTTCAATAACCTTTTGCGCTATGTTGGACGGTACATCTTCATACCGTTCAAATTCAAATGTAAATGTTGCGGTGCCTTGGGTTATCGAGCGCATAGCGGTTGAAAAATCGGTCATTTCCGCCATAGGTACTTCACCGACAACCTCTTGCAGTTTGTTTTCAAGCGGATTCATACCTATAATTCTTCCGCGGCGCTTATTGATATCGCCGATAACATCGCCGAGCATTTCGTCGGGCACGGTAACTTTAAGTGTGCCAACCGGTTCAAGCAAAACGGGGTTTGCCTGCGCAACACCCTCACGGAAAGCAATTGAAGCCGCCGTCTTGAACGCCATTTCGGACGAGTCAACCGGATGGTACGAACCGTCAACAAGTGTGGCTTTTATGCCGACCATCGGATAACCTGCCAAAACACCGTTTGCGGTGCTTTCACGAAGTCCCTTTTCAACGGCAGGGAAGAAGTTTTTGGGTACTGCGCCGCCGAAAATCTTTTCTTCAAAGACAAGTTCCAAACTGTCGGTCGGCTCAAATTCAATCCAAACATCACCGAACTGTCCGTGACCGCCCGACTGTTTCTTATGTCTGCCCTGAACCTTAACCGATTTGCGTATGGTTTCACGGTAGGCAATTTTCGGTGCTTTAAGTTCAACCTCTGTACCGAATTTAGATTTAAGACGGGAAACGATAACATCAATATGCTGTTCACCGAGTGCCGACAAAATCTGTTCGTGGGTTTCTTTATTTGTGACTATGCTGATAGTCGGGTCTTCTTCCGCAAGACGGGAAAGTCCCGAACTGATTTTTTCTTCGTCACCCTTTTTAATCGGATAAACCGCCATTTTAAGGGTGGGTGCGGGGAAGTCGATTTTTTCGGCTTCAATTTTGCCCGAAACAGAAAGGGTATCACCGGTAAGTGCATTTGCAAGTTTTGCAACCGAGCCGATATCACCTGCGCCGATTTCCGAGGCATCTTCCTGCTTGCCGCCCTTTAAGAACATAACTTTACTAAGGCGCTCTTCCGAGCCGTCCTTTGCATTTTTAAGTTTTAAGTCGCCCTTGACCTTGCCCGAAAGAACTTTAAAATAGGAAAGTTTTCCGACAAACGGGTCGGCAATGGTTTTAAAGATATGTAATGCGGCTTCGCCGTTTTCGTCATAAGCACCGTCACTGGCGTCAGCAAGTTTAAACTTAACATCCGCCGCAGAGGGTGCGATTTCAAACAACTCGTCGGCAAAAAGGGATACCGCATCGCCCGTCTGCTGAACACCGCAGTAAACCGGACAAATATCGCCCGAAATCATACCGGCTTTAAGTCCCTTAATCATTTCTTCGTGGGTGAATTCCTCACCGCCGAAATATTTTTCCATAAGCGCTTCGTCGGTTGATGCAACCGCTTCAAGAAGCATATCGCGCATCTTGTCAATTTCCTCACTTACGGGCAGGCGGTATTCTTTGGCGGTAAGTCCGTCAAAAGCATACGCCTTGTTTTCAATTAAATTAACATAACATTTTACGACATCATCTTCAACGAAAGGAACAACAATAGGACAGACAACCGCACCGTATGCACCGACAAGAGCCGAAATTACACGGTAAAAATGCGCATGTGAACTGTCAAGTTTACCGACAAAGAAAGCAACACTTTTATTAAGCGCTTTTGCCTTATCGTATGCCTGTTTGGCACCTACGGTAAGCCCCGATTTACCCGATACGGTAATAACTGCCGTGTCGGCGGCGGCAAGCGCCTCGCTGACTCCTCCCGCAAAATCGAAAAGTCCCGGAGCATCAATAAGGTTAATCTTATTCTCGCCGCATTCGAGCGCATAAACCGCCGTGCCGACGGTGACCGCGCGTTTCTTTTCTTCGGCATCAAAATTAAATGCGGAAGTACCGTCTGCCGTCTTACCTATTCGTTCAACTGCCTTGCCGTAACAAAGAACGGCATCGGCAAGCGTGGTTTTACCGGAATTTCCGTGGCCTAAAAAGGCAATGTTTTTAATGTTGTTTGCAGAATAGTACTTCAAGTTAATACACTCCTTAGTGTTTTAGTATCGCAATTTTGCGACTGTTTAATAGATTATAGCATAAGTTTTAAGCATTTACAACTAATTTTTTGTCAAAATTAATATTTTTTTATGTAAAAGTTACAAAGCACAAGATGTGGTATGGTACGCCTGCCGAAAACCGATAATTATTTTAAAATTTGTTCTTGACAAACGCCCCTTACATATATATAATAAATTAGTCACGCGTGGTGTGGCATCCTATATGGCTGTATAGCTCAGTTGGCTAGAGCATGCGGTTCATACCCGCAGTGTCATTGGTTCGAATCCAATTACAGCCACCAAACGGCCCGGTGGTCAAGCGGTTAAGACACCGCCCTTTCACGGCGGTAACACGAGTTCAAATCTCGTCCGGGTCACCAGAAAAAAGACTTGTCGAAAGACAAGTCTTTTTTCAACGAAATAAATCCCTGTCGGGATTTGTGAAATACACTTCGTGCGTGAAATACACCTTTGGTGTGTGAAATGCCTGCGGGCGTGGGTGGATTTATTTCATTTCACATTTGGTTGAAAACCGAATATTTCACAATTTACAAAGTAAATTATTTCACGTTTGCCTAAGGGCAAATATTTCACTTAAAAACTCATTAACACCGCCAAACTAAATCCAGAAAAAAGACTTGTCGAAAGACAAGTCTTTTTTCAACGAAATAAATCCCTGTCGGGATTTGTGAAATACACTTCGTGCGTGAAATACACCTTTGGTGTGTGAAATGCCTGCGGGCG
>JAZLFY010000009.1:0-3619 GCA_045616025.1 Acutalibacteraceae bacterium
GTATTTTTCAATGCCGCTTGCCGGCTACGGTAATACCGAAAAGCGCTTGTCGGTTGGCTCGCTTGACGATATTTATGCAAGTTGTACTGCGGTAACCGATGAAAATAACAATACCATGATAATTTTCTCGGTTGACCTTATAAACCTTCTTGAAAGGATTTATGATACCATTACCAAAGAGGTAAGTGAGCAAACGGGCGTTCCCGTAAGCAACATTATGGTAAACTGTTCGCATACCCACTCCGCACCCGACTGCAGTGTTACCAAGATGGGCGTGGTATTGGATTATAACGGAAAACTCCCTGCGAAATTCGCGAAAGCGGCGGTAGAAGCGCTTAACGACCGCAAACCCGCCAAAATGTATTACAGCGATATTCAAACCGCAAATCTTAACTTTGTGCGCCATTATATCGGCGATGACGGTACATATTTAGGCGATAACCACAACGATTTGGATTATAAGGGAACAATTATAAAACATGCTACCGAATCCGACCACACGCTTATACTTCTTAAATTCAAACGGGAAGGCACCAAGGATATTTACCTTACATCTTTCCGGGCTCACGCTCAAATGACGGGCGGTGTTACCAAAACCGATATTTCGTCCGACTGGGTGGGTGCTTACCGTAAAGAAGTTGAGGAAAAACTTAATTGCCACTGCTCTTATTTGCAGGGCGGTGCAGGCAACCAAAACCCAAAAAGCAGAATTGACAGCGAAACCATTTATAAAACTTATACCGAACACGGTCAGGCACTTGCGAAGTATATGATTACCGCTTCCGAAAATATGCAGGAAGTAAAAAACACAACCATCACCTTTAACAAAGCCGAATATGTCGGCAAAGTAAACCACACCGAAGATAACAAACTTAAAATAGCCCAATTGGTTGCGAAAGAGTGGAACAGTTCCAACAACTCCGCCGATGCCAAGCGTCTTGCCGAAGCAAACGGACTTGCCAGTCAGTACCACGCCAACGCCGTTATTTCAAAAGCGGCTTTGCCGGCTACCAAGAACTTTATTGTTCGTGTTGCGGCGATAGGTGATGTAGGATTTTCTTTCGCTCCTTTTGAACAGTTTGATACCAACGGCAGATATGTAATGGATAATTCACCGTATAAATACACAATTGCCTGCGGTTACAGCAACGGCTCGAACAGTTATATTCCGTCAAGCGCCGCTTACGAATACGGTTGCTATGAATCGGATGTTAGCCGTTATGTACCCGGCACGGGCGAAGAAGTTGCCGAATTGCAAATAAAACTTCTTAAAGAAATGCAAAACAAAGCAAAAAAGTAATCAGGGCGGAGGGAAAAAATTATGAAAACAAAAATCTCTAAATTCCTTTTATCAAAATGGACTTTGATAATTGCGGGCGCTTTGGTGCTTGCCGCCGCCGCTACGGTAACGGCGATAAACTGGAACGACTGGTTCGGTAAGGAAGATTCCGCCAATGGCGTTCTTGAAAACGGACTTTACTGGAATGTCGATTTGGAAGAATATGCCTTTAAATCACAGGCGTTCACTTCTTCCCGTAAACGCGACGAGGACGATAACTATTATCATGTGCTCTTTACAGATGTTGCCAAGGGCCGTGCGGCAAGCCGCCGTGTAAAGGATAAAAAAGTCGTTGATAAAATCGACACCATGCGTATTATGGGACTTGTCTTTGACAGCAAGGGTATTGTTGTTGATGCCGTTCCCATAGAAGAAATGGGTTACAATCTTAATGTTAGGACGCAGTTCTTATCTCAAAACGAGGGTGACGACGGCGTTTTGCTTCTTAACTCTTCCGACTCTCAAGGCGGAGAAGATACCAAACTTAAAATTGACCCCACTGTTAAGAAAATAGATGTTTGCGGTGTTTCCGGCGAAGTCGGTTCATCCATTGACAAACTTGTTGAAGGCGACCAGATTTATTTGCTTTCGGACGGCAAAACCGATAAACTTAAATGCATTTTCGTAGTTAACCGTCTTATGGTGAAAGACCTTTATTATAATGTTGACAGAAAGTGGGATTCCAAACTCGGTATTTCCACCCGTAAGGTAAGCGAGGACGGACTCTACCACTTTAACCTTTCGGTTGACGGGCAGCAAAAAGACTTTGTAACAAACAGTCCGTCGGTTGCCACAAAAATTGATTCAACCGGCACCCGTATTTTCGGTCTTGATTTGGCGGAAGACGGAAAAACCATAAAACAGTTTGTTTATGCTACCACCACCACCGGCGGCAGTACATTCGGTTCGTGGTATTATGTATCCGCAGTTGACGGTCAAAACATAGTTGCCTACAAAAAAGGCACAAATGTGACAGTCGAAGGCACAATGGCAAGAAACTGCCGTGTGTTCGATGTTCATAAGCGCACCGGTCACGTTGTCGGCGAATACAGTACCGTAGGTGTTGGCGACCGTATTCACGGTCTTACCAACGGACGCGGTCAAATTGTTTATGTTTATATTGTAGAAAAGAAACCCACGGTTATTAAGGTTGACTATTGTCCCCACTGCAAACAGCAGGTGGAATGGATTGAATATACCGGCGGCGGTGTTGCGGTAAACGACCGTCACTATATACTTACAAAAAATTTGGACGATGCGGCGCAGTTCGGCGTAGGTTATGTTACTTTGCAAGCAAATATTGACCTGCTTTTTGAAAACAAACTCGGCAACAGGCAAAATGTTGTGCTTGACCTTAACGGTTATAAACTTGCGGCTAAAAAGCGTGCTATTGCGGTTGGTATTGACAGTTCCTTTACCCTTATGGACAGAAAAGGCGGCGGTGTTATTACAAGTAACACGAAGGATGCTCGCGATACCGGACTTGGTGTATGGGTCTGCAACAACGGAAAGTTTGATATGTTAAGCGGTACAATTGATATGAAAGGTGCCGTTAATATGTCATACGGTACCTGCGTTTATGTAAATGCAGGCGGTACCTTTAATATGCACGGCGGTACTATTAAAAACGGTGTTTGCCAGTACGGAACATATAAGAAATCTTCGGGCGAAACCGCCTACGGCGGCGGTAGCGGCGGTAATGTTTATATTGCCACCAAATCCACTGTAAAACATTCAAAAACCGGCGAACAACGGTCTTATAACGGCGGCGTATTCAATATGTACGGCGGCGAAATTAAAGACGGTATGACCTACGGTAAAGCGGCGGAACAAAACGGCGTGCTTTATTCCACAAGTTCCTACGGCGGCAATGTTGCAATAGGTAACACGGCGGTATTTAATTTGTACGGCGGCAAAATTTCCGGCGGCGTTGCCCAAACGGCAGGTAATTATTTTGAAGCGCAGGGCGGTAATATTCAAATCAGTTCCGGCGGTATCTTCAATATGTCCGGCGGCGTTGTTGCGAACGGTAAAGCCAACGACGGCGGTAATATAAGCATATCTTCTTCCACTTCCACACGCTGCGTAATTTCCGGCGGTACAATTACCGGCGGTAATGCATCCTACCTTGTAAACGACAGCCGTGTTAAATATAACGGCAAGTCCGATACAAACTACTGGGGCGGCAGCGGCGGTAACATTTATTGCTATGCTTCTCTTGATATTAAGGGCGGCACAATTACCGGCGGTACATCCAACGCGGTAGGCGGCAACCTTGCG
>JAZLFY010000010.1:0-12195 GCA_045616025.1 Acutalibacteraceae bacterium
TTAAGAATGGGGAAAATATCGTCTTTTTTAGGTAAGGTCGTTTCGGTTTTGCAACCGGTAATATTCGGTGTGGTTATTGCCTATCTTGTTAATCCGGTTGTAAATTTCTTTAACGGCAAATGCTTTATTCCGTTTTTCAAAAAACGTATAAAATCAAGCAAAACGGCGCACATTACTGCCAATGCCGTAAGTGTTTCAATATCAATGATTTTATTCTGCGCCGTAATTGCAGGACTTATCTGGCTTGTAATTCCGCAGTTTATAACAAGTGTTGTCGGTCTTGCAAAGGTACTGCCGGGACAAATAGATGCCTTTGTTTCAAAAATTGAAAAATTCCTTAACCGTCAAACCGCTTTTAAATCGGTAATTGTTAAGGCGATAGAATACGAAAAACATTGGTTTGAAACCGATTTTGCAAACACCGCAAACAGTTTGGCTTCAAGTGTTGCTTCGGGTGTTTGGGATGCCGTAACCTTTATTAAAGATTTCATTATCGGTGTTATTTTTGCGGTTTACATTTTGCTTTCAAAACGGCTTTTCGTAAATCAGACAAGAAAATTGTTCTATGCCGCATTCAAGGAAAAAACCGTAAACAAATTTTTCTCGTGGTTCGGCAAAATACACAGTATTTTCAGCGGCTTTATCAACGGTAAACTTATCGACTCGCTTATAATAGGAATATTTTGCTTTATCGGTGTCAGCGTTTTGCGTATGCCCTATACCGTGCTTGTTTCGGTTGTAATCGGTGTTACAAATGTTATACCTGTTTTCGGTCCGTGGATAGGCGGTATTCCGTGTTGCTTGCTTATTATGCTTTCAAATCCTTTAAAGGGACTTTATTTCGGGATATTCGTAATTCTTCTCCAAACGCTTGACGGGAATATTTTAGGGCCTAAAATTTTGGGCAGTAAAACGGGCATTAACACCTTCTGGGTTATGTTTGCCATCGTTGTCGGTGGCGGTATGTTCGGTGTAATTGGTATGCTTATCGGTGTTCCGACCTTTGCGGTGCTTTACTATGTAATAACCACCCTTATAAACCGTTCACTCCGCAAAAAAGGTAAGTCCACCAACAGTGCCGATTATTATAAATCAAACGGCGATATAAAGGACGAAGCACCGAAAAAGGAGGAACCTGCCGATGCGTAAAAAGGTATTAAAAGAGCAAAATGCCCTGCTTTTCTCAAAACTTGAGGATGCAAAACGGGAAATAAGCGAACTTAAAACCGAACTCGGAAACACAAAAAACGCACTTTCGGCGGCGCAAATTCAGGTTGAACTTTTAAGTAAAAATACACCCGTTACGGTTAATGACCAAACGGTAAATTCAGAAACAACTCCTGCGGAAAACAGCGAGGCATTCAATAAAATGCGTGAGCATATCGAAAATGCCGCAAGTATTTCGGAAGACTCAAAATACGGCTCAAAAGCAATAGGCAATATTGTGCTTGCGGCGGCGGAACATTGCACCAAGCTTGGCACTGACCTTAAAAACCGTGAACTTGTAAACCTTATTCTCGGTAAAAGCGAGGTTTCCAAATCGGAGATTTTGGGTGTTGTTTCCTTAAACGATAATCTTGACTCCAAAAAGATTAAGATTGATAAAATAGAAAAAGATACAAAAGATTATTTTGAAAGTGTTATGGCTCAGGAAATTTAAAATTTTTCCTAACCCGTCGCCCGCCAAAGGGCGACGTTAATTATATATTTATTACAATTCGGAAGTGAAAAAATGTTAAAGAAATTTTTAGGTTGCGTTCGTGAATTCAAGAAGCCGACCTACATAACCCTTTTCTTTATAACCCTTGAGGTTGTAATTGAAGCGGTCATACCCTTTATAACGGCTAATCTTGTAAATGCCATACAAGCAGGTGCGGTACTCTCCGAGGTTTTAAAAACCGGCGGAGTGCTTGTAATAATGGCGGCTTTATCGCTTGCTTGCGGAGCAATAGCGGGATTTACGAGTGCAAAAGCATCAGCGGGGTTTGCGAGAAATTTAAGACACGATATTTTCTATAAGATTCAGGATTATTCGTTTACCAATATAGACAAATTTTCCGTTTCTTCACTTGTAACGCGTCTTACCACCGATGTCGGCAATGTACAAATATCTTTTATGATGTTAATTCGTATTGCCGTCCGTGCGCCGCTTATGTTAATCTTTTCAATAATAATGGCTTACATAATGGGCGGTGCGCTTGCAACTACCTTTGTTGTTATAATACCCGTTTTGGTGTTCGGACTTTTGCTTATTGCCAAAAAGGCAATGCCGGCTTTCCGCCGTGTTTTCAAAAAGTATGACCGCCTTAACGAGTCAATAGAAGAAAATGTCCGTGCAATGCGTGTTGTAAAGGGCTTTGCAAGGGAAGATTTTGAAAAGGATAAATTCAGCGATGCGGCAGAGGATATACGCGGCGACTTCACCCATGCCGAAAGAATGGTTGCTTTCAATACACCCCTTATGCAGTTCTGCGTTTACTTTAATATGGTGTTTGTAATGGCGCTCGGCTCATATCTTATTGTCGGTCACAAAAGTTCAATAGGTGTCGGGCAACTTTCCGCAATGCTTACCTACGGTATGCAGATACTTATTAACCTTATGATGATTTCAATGGTTTATGTTATGCTTACAATGTCGGCGGAATCAATGAAACGTATTGTTGAAGTGCTTGACGAAAAACCGAGCATTAAAGAACCCGAAAATCCCGTATTTGAGGTTAAGGACGGTTCGGTTGACTTTGAAAATGTCGGCTTTAAGTATTCAAAACACGCCCGTCTTTATACCCTTAATAATGTTAATCTTCATATTAATTCGGGCGCTACCGTCGGTGTTTTGGGCGGTACGGGGTCAAGTAAATCCACCCTTGTTCAGTTTATTCCCCGTCTTTACGATATAAGTGAAGGCTCGGTTAAGGTCGGCGGAGTAGATGTCCGTGATTACGATAAAAAGACACTTCGCGATAGTGTTGCAATGGTACTTCAAAAGAATTTGCTTTTCTCGGGTACTATTGCTGAAAATCTCCGCTGGGGTAACGAAAATGCCACCGACGAAGAACTTGTCGAAGCATGCCGTCTTGCCTGCGCCGACGAGTTTATAAACACCTTCCCCGACGGCTATAACACCTATGTCGAGCAGGGCGGTACCAATGTTTCGGGCGGTCAGAAACAGCGCCTTTGTATTGCAAGGGCTTTGCTAAAAAAACCGAAAATACTTATTCTTGACGACTCCACAAGTGCGGTTGATACCAAAACCGATGCGAAAATTCGTGAATCGTTCAAAAAATATATTCCCGAAACCACCAAGATTATTATTGCTCAGCGTGTATCCTCAATTCAGGATGCGGATATGATAATCGTAATGGAAAACGGTAAAATCGTTAATGTGGGCAACCACGAAGAATTACTTAAATCCTCCGAGATTTACCGTGAGGTATATGAACAACAAACGGCAGGGGGTGACGGTAATGAGTAAAGCACGCGGCGTTCCGGGTATGAAACGGAAAATTGATTTTGGCGTACTCGGCAGAGTAATCAAAATCCTCTTTAAATCTTATCCCGTTCTTATTCCCGTAACAATAAGTTGTATCGTTTTTTCTGCCGTTGTTTCCTCAATTCCGGCACTTTTCAATCAAAAGGTAATTGAAAACATCACCCTTTTTGTTGAAAGCGAGGCATTTAAGGCAGGGCATTATGCCGAAGCGTGGAGCAGTGCAAAAGCGGTAATTTTCCCACTGCTTACCAAACTTGTAATACTCTACATTTTGTCAATAATCTTCATTACTGTTTATACCCAACTTATGGCATACATCACTCAGGGCTTTTTAAGCAAACTGCGTATAAGTATGTTTAAGGGTATGCAGAATTTGCCGATAAGATATTTTGATACCAATAAGCATGGCGATATTATGAGCCACTACACCAACGATATCGACACACTTCGCCAACTTGTTTCCCAAACATTTCCGCATCTTTTACAGTCGGCGGTAATCGTAACATCGGTTCTCTGCATTATGTTATGGTACAGTGTTTGGATGACTTTGCTAATAATTCTCGGCGTTATCGGTATGTTTATTGTTTCCAAAACCGTCGGCGGCGGCAGTGCAAAGTACTTTATCCGTCAGCAGGCGGCAATCGGTAAAACCGAGGGCTTTATTCAGGAAATGATGAACGGTCAAAAGGTCGTTAAGGTTTTCTGCCACGAAGAAAAATCAAAAGAAGCATTTGATAAGGTAAACGATGCGCTTTACGAGGACAGTTTCCGTGCCCATGCATACGCAAATATGTTAGGCCCGATTATTATGAATATCGGTAATATCCTTTATGTTTTGGTTGCAACCGTAGGCGGAATTTTAATTGCCTTAAATGTACCCAATTTAAGCATTTCGGGACTTGCTTTTAATGTTTCAATTCTTATCCCGTTCCTTAGTATGACCAAACAGTTTACCGGCAATATAAATCAGTTGTCGCAACAGTTTAATACAATTATTATGGCACTTGCCGGTGCGCAGAGAATATTCTCACTTATGGACCAAGAGCCTGAAGAAGATAACGGCTATGTCACCCTTGTAAATGCGAATATTGATAAGGACGGCAATATAACCGAAAGCAAAAAGCATACGGGCAAATGGGCGTGGAAACACCCCCATACCGACGGAACACTTACCTATACCGAACTTAAAGGCGATGTAAGGATGGTTAATGTTGACTTTTCTTATAATTCCGATAAGCAGGTGCTTTATGATGTTTCGGTTTATGCCGAGCCGGCCCAAAAGGTCGCTTTTGTCGGTGCAACGGGTGCAGGCAAAACCACAATAACCAACCTTATAAACCGTTTTTACGATATTGAAGACGGTAAGATAAGGTATGACGGCATAAATGTCAATAAGATTAAAAAGGCAGACTTGCGGCGTTCACTCGGCATTGTTTTGCAGGATACAAACTTGTTTACGGGAACGGTTATGGAAAATATCCGTTACGGTAAACTTGATGCAACCGATGAAGAGTGCATAAATGCCGCAAAACTTGCAGGTGCGGACGATTTTATCACCCGTTTGCCCGACGGGTATGATACAATGCTGCGCGGTAACGGTTCCAACCTCTCCCAAGGTCAGCGGCAGTTAATTGCCATTGCCCGTGCCGCCGTTGCCGATCCGCCCGTTATGATACTTGACGAGGCTACCTCCTCAATAGATACCCGTACCGAAGCGATAGTTCAAAAGGGTATGGATAAACTTATGGAGGGCAGAACGGTGTTTGTTATCGCCCACCGCCTTTCAACCGTTAAAAACTCCGATGTAATAATGGTGCTTGAAAACGGAAGAATTATCGAGCGCGGCGACCACGAAAAACTAATCGCCGAAAAAGGAACTTATTATCAACTTTATACCGGCGCATTTGAATTGGAATAAAATTTTAAAGACCGCAATTTTGCGGTCTTTAAATTTATTGACAAAGAGTATATTTGTATATATAATAATTATGTATGTTTATATTATTATATTAGAGGTTTAAATTTATGAAATGGATGTCACTAAACGAACTTCGTGAAAGGTTTTTAAGTTTCTTTGAAAGCAAGGGGCATTTGCGCCTTAATTCCTTTTCACTTGTTCCGAATAACGATAAATCGTTACTCTTAATCAATTCGGGTATGGCGCCTATGAAAAAGTATTTTACGGGCGAAATCACACCACCGTCAAAACGGGTATGCACCTGCCAAAAATGTATCCGCACACCCGACCTTGAGCGTGTAGGTCATACCGCCCGTCACGGTACATATTTTGAAATGCTCGGCAATTTCTCTTTCGGCGATTATTTCAAAAACGAGGCAATTCCGTGGGCGTGGGAGTTTTTAACAAAGGAACTTGAAATCCCTGCCGAACTTTTGTGGCCGTCGGTTTATGAGGAGGACGACGAAGCATACGCTATCTGGCGTGATGTTATCGGTGTTCCCGAAGAGCGTATTGTCCGCCTCGGTAAAGAGGATAATTTCTGGGAACACGGCACAGGTCCTTGCGGCCCTTGCAGTGAAATATATTTTGACCGCGGCGAAAAATACGGTTGCGGCAGTAAAGACTGTAAACCCGGTTGCGACTGTGACAGATATATGGAAATCTGGAATAATGTATTTTCACAGTTCAATAATATGGGTGACGGTACATACACCGAACTTGAAAACAAAAATATTGATACCGGTATGGGACTTGAACGGCTTGCCTGCGTTTTGCAGGGTGTTGACAATATGTTTGAGGTTGATACCATCAGAAATATTCTTGATAAAGTTTGTGAAATATCTTCCGTTGCCTACGGCAAAAATCATAATAACGATGTTTCTATCCGTGCAATTACCGACCATGCCCGTGCGGCAACATTTATGATAAGTGACGGTATTATTCCGTCAAACGAGGGCAGGGGTTATGTCCTTCGCCGTCTTATCCGCCGTGCCGCAAGACACGGAAAACTGTTGGGTATTGACCGCCCGTTCTTATCCGAAATTACAAAAGCGGTTATCGGCGAAAACAAATCGGGTTATCCCGAACTTGTCGAAAAACAGGCGCTTATCGAAAAGGTTATCGAAAACGAAGAAAGCAGTTTCCTTAACACCATTGACCAGGGACTTGCAATTCTCGAAGAACTCACCCGTGACGGTAAAGAACTTTCCGCAGAAAATGCCTTTAAACTTTATGATACCTACGGTTTCCCGATAGATTTAACAGTTGATATTTTAAGCGAAAAGAATATAAAGGTTGACGAAAATGGCTTCGATTTGCTTATGCAAAAGCAGAGAGAACTTGCCCGTGCGGCCCGTAAAAAGAGCGACGGCGAAAGTTGGAGCAGTAACGAAATCACCTTTGAAAATATTGCGGCAACCGAATTTAAGGGTTATACCGAAGAGAAAACAAAGGCAACCGTTCTTGATATTGTTGCAGACAGTAAACATATTAAATTACTCTCAACAAATGTCCGTGCTTCAATAGTTACCGATAAAACGGTATGCTATGCCGAAAGCGGCGGTCAGGTGGGCGATACCGGTAAAATTGTAATCGGCAACTCTGTTTTCGCTGTGCTTGATACCAAGAAAAACGGCTCGGGTATATTTATGCACTCGGGCAAACTTGAAAGCGGCGAAATCAAGGTCGGCGATACGGTGGAAATCACCTATGATACCGAGCGCAGAAATGCAATTCGCCGAAATCATACGGCGGCACATCTTTTGCAGGCGGCACTCAGAAGTGTACTCGGCACCCATGTTGAGCAGGCAGGACAACTTGTAAACGAAAAAGCCGTAAGGTTTGACTTTACACATTTTTCCGCTCTAACCGATGAAGAAATCAATAAAGTTCAAAATGCGGTTAACGGCGCAATTCTTAATAATATTGCCGTTCAAAGTTCCGAAATGCCGATAGACGAAGCAAGAAAACTCGGCGCAATGGCACTTTTCGGTGAAAAGTACGGCGAGCGTGTCCGTGTCGTTTCGGCAGGGGATATGTCGGTTGAATTCTGCGGCGGTACACATGTATCTGCGGCAGGCGAAATCGGACTTTTCAAAATAGTCAGCGAAAGCGGTGTTGCAGCAGGTGTCCGCAGAATTGAAGCACTTACGGGTATGAATGTACTGGACCGTTTAAATGAATATGAAAGCACACTTTCCAGTGTTTGCGAACTTTCAAAGTGCGGCAAAATTGCCGACCTGCCTGAAAAAATCGAAAACACAAACCGTCAAATTAAAGAATTAAGCAAAAAAATCGAATCTTTTGAAAGCCGTCAAGCGGCAAGCAATATTAAAAATATCTTAAAAGATGCAAAAGCGGTCGGCAGTGTTTCGGTTGTAACGGCGGCACTTAAAGGTGTATCACCCGACGAAATGCGTAAAATGCTTGATACCGTAAAGGCGGAAAACCCCACCTTTATTGCGGTACTTTCAAGTATTAACGGCGAAAAGGTAACATTTTGCGCGGCGGCAGGTAAAGATGCCGTATCAAGCGGCGCACACGCCGGCAATATAGTCCGTGCGGTTGCACAGATTACCGGCGGTAACGGCGGCGGTAAGCCCGACAGTGCAATGGCAGGCGGCAAAGATACCGAAAAGGTAGAAGAAGCACTTTCTGCCGTTTACGGTATTGTTGAAGGTATGCTTAAATAAAAAAGAGGTAAAAATTATGGAAAACTGTTTGTTTTGTAAAATAATAAAAGGTGAAATTCCAAGCACCAAAATTTATGAAGACGAATTTGTTTATGCTTTTGCGGATATTGACCCGCAAGCACCGTTCCACGCCGTAATTGTTCCGAAAATTCATATAAAATCGGCGGCGGAAATTAACGAAAATAACAGTAATTATGTTGCAAAAATTTACGAAGCGGTTGCAAAAATCGCTCGCGACAACAATTTGGAAAAGGGCTTTCGTGTTGTAAATAATTGCGGCGAAGAAGGCGGTCAAACCGTTGGTCATTTGCATTTTCATCTGCTTGCACGCAGATATTTGCAGTGGCCTCCGGGTTAAAATAATATAAAAGAACAGAAGGTCTTATTATGTCAGAATACTATACTATGAAAATTGCGGGACTTGAAAGAAAACTTGAAAAGTTCCCCATAAGCGATAAATTGGATATTGCCGCATTTATTATGTTCGGCGATGTTGAACTTACCGAAAAATGTGCCGAAGAATTGCTTAAAAAAGCACCGGAATTTGATTATATCTTAACTCCCGAAGCCAAATCAATTCCGATTGCTTACGAAATGTCAAAGCAAAGCGGCAAGCCCTATGTTGTTGCAAGAAAAGGCGTAAAGGTTTATATGCGCAACTCGGTTTGTGCATCGGTAACATCTATAACCACTAAAAATCCGCAAAAACTTTATCTCGGCGAAACCGAGGTTAATATGATAAAGGGCAAGAGAGTTCTTGTTGTTGACGATGTTGTAAGCACGGGCGAATCACTCGATGCCGTCCGTCTTCTCTGCGAAAAGGCAGGCGGAATAGAAGCCGCCGCTTGTGCCGTTTTGGCAGAGGGCGATGCCGCCAACCGTAAGGACATTATCTTCCTTGAGGCACTTCCGCTTTTCTTTAAATAATTTTTTTGAGGTAAAAGATGTTAAAAAATATCTTTCTTTCGGGTGCGGCGGTTAATTTCTATGCCATAATTGCAGGCGGCACAGTCGGTCTGTTGCTTAAAAAAGGAATACCCGAGCGTGTCCGTGAAATCCTTATGAGTGCGGTTTCATTAAGCGTACTTTATATCGGCTTTTCGGGGCTTTTTGAAAAGGAAATAAGCGCACTTGTTGTTGTTTTGTCTTTGGCGATAGGTGCAGTAATAGGTGAACTGTTAAATCTCGATAAGGGACTTACCGTTTTTGCTGATAATCTTCAAAAGAAGTTTTCAAACGGCAGAAAGGAATCAACTTTTTCCGAGGGCTTTATAACCGCTTCACTTGTTTTCTGCATCGGTGCTATGGCTATTGTCGGCTCAATAGATTCAGGAATAAGGGGCGACAATGCAACCCTTTATTCAAAATCGCTTATTGACGGAATAACGGCGGCGGTTTTCGCCTCCACTCTCGGTGTCGGTGTGTTGTTTTCGGCGGCTCCCGTCCTTGCTATTGAGGGAATTTTAACATTACTTGCAACCGTTGTTCAACCGGTACTTACCGGGAGAATTATTGCGCATATGGGGGTTGTCGGCTCAATTCTTATAATTGTTATTGCCCTTAATATGCTTAAATTAACCAAAATAAAACTTATGAACTTAATTCCTGCGGTGTTTTTACCGATACTGCTGTGTTTAGTACTGTGAGGATTTGAATATGTCAAAAAAGAGGACAAAAAGACAAAAGGCAATAATTAAAAGAAGAATATTTTTAATCGTTGCTTTCGTAGTAGTTGTCGGCATTTGTGTCGGCGCCGTTTCGCTTGTCCGTGTTGCGGTTAAGAATTTCGGCGGTGACAAAGCCGACAGTTCTGAAATTAAAATCGAAAAACCGAAAGAGCCGTATGTCGTCAGTACCGCAACGGTTGTAAACACGGGCGATATTTTGGTACACAGTCCCGTGCTTGCCGGCGCAAAGGTAGGGGACACCTACGATTTTTCGGACTTTTTTAAGGAAGCAAAATCATACTTTACCGCAACTGATTTGGCGGTTGCTAATTTGGAGGTTACACTCGGCGGCACCGAATCGGGTAGTTATCTCGGTTACCCCACATTTAACTGTCCCGATACTCTGCTTGACACGGTAGAAGATAGCGGTATTGACCTTTTGCTTACCGCAAATAACCACTGTTACGATACCGGCGTTTACGGACTTAAACGCACCGTTCAACAAATAAAACTTCGTAAAGCGCTTGACTTTTTAGGTACAAAGGAAGCCGAAACCGACCCGACCTATATAATAAAGGATGTCGGCGGCATTAAAATCGGTATGACCTGTTTTACCTATGAAAACAAGTCAACCGCGGCGGGCAGAAAATCAATTAACGGCAATTTAATTTCCGCTGAAGCAAATCCGCTTATAAATTCTTTTTCTTATGAAAATATCGAAGAATTTTACCAAACGGCGCAAACCGTAATTGATAATATGAAAAAGGATAAAGCCGATGCAACGGTATTTTATATCCATTGGGGCGAAGAATATCAACTTAAAGAAAACACATGGCAGGATACAATCGCCCAAAAACTCTGCAATATGGGTATTGATGTAATCGTCGGCGGTCATCCCCATGTTGTTCAGCCGATAGACCTTTTAACAAGTGAAGACAGTACACATCAAACCGTATGTCTTTACTCAATGGGTAATTCAATTTCAAATCAGCGGCAGGAAATAATGCACCCCGAGTGCACAACCGGCCACACCGAAGACGGTGTACTGTTTTACTACACCTTCCAAAAGTACAGTGACGGCAAGGTTGTTCTTTCGGGTGTTGACTTAATACCTACCTGGGTGAATAAATATTCGGGTAAAAGCGGTTATATTTATACCATGTATCCGCTTGAAAAACAAAATGACGGCGCAGAAAAGTACGGGCTTACCGGCTCGGCGGCAACCAAAAGCGCCGCATCGTTTAACAGAACAAAAGAAATTTTAGGTGCAAAACTTACCGAAATTCAACAAAATCTCGGTTGTACGGTGCGTTTTGCAGAGTAACGGTGAAAAAATGAGTTACAGTTTTTCAATTCGCCTTGCAGACTTAAATGTCGGTATTGATTGTAAGTATAATTTTACCGAAGCATTTTGTAAGGACTACAAAACCGAATGCGATAAATTTGATATTACCGCACAGGTAACGGATGACGAAATAGCGAAAGAGCGTTCGCTTATAAGCGGCACAACACCTGCTTATGCGGAGAATATTTGTGTTTATCGAAATATTGCCGAACAACTGCCCGAATATTCCCGTGCCGTATTTCACGGTGCGGCAATAATGTATAAAGATATGGGTGTAATTTTCACCGCACCAAGCGGTACGGGTAAAACCACGCATATAAAACTTTGGCATAAGTATTTAAAGGATAATGTCAAGGTCATAAACGGCGATAAACCGATAATAAGAATACAAGACGGAACACTTACCGCTTTCGGTACACCGTGGTCGGGCAAGGAATTTTACCAGAATAATATAAGCGCAAAGGTATTCGGCATTTGTGTTTTGGCGCAGGGTAAAGAGAATAAAATAAAAGAACTTTCAAAGCAGGAAGCGGCGGCATATTTAATGCACCAGATTTATCTGCCGAAAAATGCCTCGGCTCTGTCAGGTACACTTTCAATGCTTGACCAAATCATAAATTCGGTACCCTGCTATTTGGCGGAAATCGATATGACCGAGCAGGCAGTCAAAACAACCTTTGAAGCACTTTTAAAAACAGAATATAAAGGCATATAAATTATGCCTTTTTATGCAGGTATAGTTCATCGGTAGAACATCAGCTTCCCAAGCTGAGAAGGTGGGTTCGATTCCCATTACCTGCTCCAAAAAGCCGAACATACCATTTGGTATGTTCGGCTATTTAAATTGTTTTTATGGGAATCGAACAGGGCGGTTTTGCTTGCAAAATGCCGAACTTCCGGTGGACGTTCGGCAAGCCCGTGGGCGTGTAGCCGCAACAGTTGCGGCGTAGCGATTCCCATTACCTGCTCCAAAAAGCCGAACATACCGTTTGGTATGTTCGGCTATTTAAATTGTTTTTATGGGAATCGAGCAGGGCGGTTTT
>JAZLFY010000011.1:0-4835 GCA_045616025.1 Acutalibacteraceae bacterium
TTTAATATTATTGGTGAAAATCAAAAAGGAATTTTAATATTCGGAATAAATCCCGCAGGTAATGAGCAAGATGAGGATGTCAACAGACAATACCCTACCTATTTTAATTACGTAGACGGTATAAATAACGATTGTATCACTAATTCTAATTTTCATAAAATTATTTTTGATGTTTTTAATAAAATAACTGACTACCAAATAAAGTGGGATTGGTGTAATTATGGCCCTGATAAACTAAAAAGTTCAGAAATAATGGGAAAAATCACCGAACAAGAAAAAGAAAAAATTTTAACATTTAAAAGCAACTGCGAAAATAAAGAATATACGATTTTTATTGGAGAACTTTTCTACTATCATTCAACTAGACAAACAGATTTGACAAATATGGTAAATAAGCTTGATAAAAAAGAGTATATAAAAAACATGCTAAACATGCATATTGACGAAATAGAACATAACGGTAATTCAGTAGATTGTATTTATATAAACAATGCTACGGCATCGCATTGGCTTTATGAAGCAATAAAAGAAGGCAAAGATCCAGAAAATGTTTCATATTATGATTATAAATACAAAAACAATACTTATCGAATTTTCTTTGGTTCTATGCTTTCCGGTAAAAGAGCTATGGATGTTTTTTCTCGTGAACGGCTTATTGCGGAAATAAAGAGTTATCTGAAAGATAAAGCAAAATAATATGCCCCAAAATTATCCCACCCCGTATGGTATTTATATTATACAGGGTGGATTTTTTGCCCTACTGTGCATTTGCACCGAGTCGGGAGACGAAACCCGACCGTCAGGCTGACGAGAGCGGAACCGTAATGGGTTTGACTCTCGTCAGCCTAAGCCGAAAACGAAATTTCGGCGGCTTCTTCGGTATCGGAAAGCCTTACAAAATCGGATGGATAAATGAAGATTTTGACCGCTTTTGTCGGAGATACCATATTTAAAGGAGGAATGATATATGCACTTTACAAATATAAAAGACCTAACTGACGGTTACAAAAATTTTCAAAATGATTTTATTATGTCAAACGAATTTAATATTTTAAAATGGGTTCCCGATTTAAGTGAAAAAGGGAAGGTGTCGATCATAATATCCCGTCCCGGTATGGGAAAGACAACATTTATGCTGCAAGCGGCATTAAATCTTTCTATGCATAATATACCCTGCTATGTATTTTCGCTTGAAATGAGTAAAGAGCATTTATTAAAACAAATACTTAAAGTGATTTCAGATGTTCAAATATTAAATCATTTACCGATAAATATATGTGATAATGTTTTATATATCGGAGATATTAAAAGAATAATCAAAGACAAAATAAAAGACGGTGTTGTTTTTATTGATTATTCAGATTTGATTTTACCTTTGAATAATAATGAAAATATAAACATATTAAAACAAATTGCCGAGGATAACCGCAACCCGATAGTAGTAACTTCGCAGTTATCAAAAAACATATACAAAAGTTCAAAAAACGGTAAACGCCCGAAGTTTACATTTGAAGACCGGGCGGATAATATAATATTTCTCGACAGAGAGCCATTTTTGTTTGAAGATTTAACCGAAAACAAAAATGCCGATAATGTTTATGTGAATATGCTTAAAAGCAAAGCAGAAAAGCCATATACCGAAACATTAAAATGGAATTCTGAAAAACACTGTTTTACTCCAAAACCGTAAAATTAATAACCGCCACAATGTGGCGGTTTTCTTGACTTTTAAAACATTTGTCTTATTTCTTCTTTTGTCTTTAAACCGGTTTCGCGGTTTTTAAGTTGTCCGTTTTCAAACACCAAAACGGTGGGAATTGACATAATATCAAATCGGTCTGAAACATCGGGGTTTTCGTCGGTGTTGATTTTGCAGAATTTTATACTGTTTTCTTCGCTTGAAAGTTCTTCAAAAACGGGGTAGAACCTTTTACACGAACTGCACCAGGGCGCATAACAGTCTAAAACGACCTTTTGGTTTGTGTTAATTGTTTCCTCAAAATTCTTGTCTGTTATTTCCGTAATGTTCATATTAATTTATCCTTTCATACTTTTAAGTGCGGCGGTTGCGGCAAGACTGCCGTCGCTTACCGCTGTTGTAAGTTGTCTTAAATCTTTTTCTCTTGTATCGCCGGCGGCAAAAATGCCGTCAGTTTTGGTGTAAACCTGGTTATCACATTTTATATATCCTGCGTTGTTAAGGTTGACCACATTTGAAAATACCTCATTTTTCGGCTCTTGCCCTATGGCGATAAAAAGCCCGTCGGTGTCAAGTTGTTTTTCATTTCCGTTTGTGTCGGTCACCGTAACGGTTTCAAGTTTGTCTTTGCCGTTAATTGACGTGACGGCGGACTCCATAAAGAACGAAACATTATTCTTTGCCGATAAATCTTCACGGTATTTTTCCTCTGCGTTAAACTCGTCAAATTGGTGGACAATATTAACTTTATTTGCCACATCGGAAAGATAAAGTGCATCTTCAAGCGCGGCATTTCCGCCGCCGACAACCGTTACCGTTTTTCCTTTGTAAAAATTGCCGTCGCAGGTGGCACAGTAGGAAACACCCCTGCCTATAAAGTTTTCTTCATTTTCTAAATTCAGTTTTCTTTTGGCGGCGCCGTTTGCAATAATTACCGTTTTTGCTTTGTAGGTGTTGTTGTTTGTTACAACGGTTTTGTCGTCTTTTATGGATTTTACCGTTTCAAATTTAATTTCCGCACCCATATTCTTTGCCTGATTATAAAGATTTTCGGCAAGTTCATAACCCGATATTTCGGCAAAACCGGGATAATTTTCCACCTTGTCGGCATTTGCGATTTGACCGCCGTAACCTTTTGATTCAAGCATCAAAACTTTTTTGTTTGCACGGCGCAAATAAACGGCACTTGTCAGTCCGGCAGGGCCGGCACCTATAATAATGGTATCATACATAAACTTTCACCTAACGCAAAATGTTTACAAGGTCTTTTTCAATAACATCGGGACTTTCAACCGGTGAATATCTGTAAACCGGCATACCGTTTCTGTCAAGCAGAAATTTTGTAAAGTTCCATTTAATATCATTTTTCTGCTTAAACGATGCACTCATTTTTTCAACTGCTTTCATTGAAATTTTGTGTGCGGCGCCCTTTATATATTCTTCGGGCGAGTTTTCTTTAAGGAATTTCCAAACAGGGGAGGCATTTTCACCGTTTACCTCGGTTTTCTTAAAGCGCAAAAAAGAGGTCTTGTATTTAACTGTACAAAATTCGTGAATTTCCTTGTCGTCGCCCGGTGCCTGATGCCCGAACTGGTCACACGGGAAATCAAGAATTTCAAAACCGGAGGACTTGTACTGACGGTACAACCGTTCAAGTGCCTCATATTGCGGAGTGAAACCGCAACCCGTTGCGGTGTTGACAATAAGCAGAACTTTGCCCCTTAAATCGCCAAAGTCTAAAATTTCGCCGTCATTTTTTTCGGCTTTAAAATCATAAATGTTCATAACTTTTCTCCTTTAATGATAACATACCCCCATTTATGACTTTAAAACCGTACAGCAGTAAATTTCTAAAATTTACAAAAAAGCAATTAAACATATTTATTATTTACCATTCATACAATTAAACAGCACTTTTCGGGAGTTGATTGTATGAAAGAAACGCGGGAAAGACCGCAGGTGCTGGGCGAATACATAGCCGATACCGGAGCAACGGTGCGTGCCGCCGCAAAGGTGTGGGGCGTTTCAAAAAGCACCGTACATACAGTAGTATACAAATAGAACGGTTTGTGTGGGTAGTAAAATAGCAGGGCAAATGAGTCCTGCTGTTTTTTGTTGCAACTTTTATAAAGTGTGGTATAATATAATCAGTAAAGAAATCAGGAGGGGTAATATGTCTATTGATACCGCTATTGAAAACACCACCGCCTCGCTTACAATGGAGGGATTTTCGGTTGACCAAAAGGCAAAAGAACTTGTGCGAGTTGTCCTTGAAAATAAAATGACAACCGAAGAATATATTACTATTATCAAACAAAAAGCAGGAGTATCTGCATAATGGGTTACTGTATAGATTCTGCAAGTGATAATTGCTATGAGGGTACTTTGTGCCTGATCAATAAATTCGGCATAAAGAATGAAAAGAAGTTATCGGAAATTGAAGCCGATATTACACTCCTTAAAATGACAACGCTTGAACAAAATCCAATTAAAGGTAATTTTGATTTTAAGCATTATAGAGCAATTCACAAGTTTTTGTTTGAGGATATTTATGATTGGGCAGGTAAAATAAGAACGATAGATATTTCAAAGAAAGGCACAAATTTTGCTCCGGCAAACCAAATAAATGATATGGCAAATGCGTGTTTTAATCGGCTTAAAAGTCTTAACTGTTTTATAGATTTACCGTTTAATGACTTTGTTGAAAATATCGTCGATTTTTACTGTACGACAAATATATTGCATCCTTTCCGTGAAGGGAACGGCAGAACACAAAGAATATTTGTTTCACAGTTAATCAGAAATGCCGGATATGATATAAACTTTTCAAAGGTTGATACAGATAAATTGATGATAGCAACCATAAAATCCGCCAACGGTGTAACTGATGATTTATACGAAATATTCAAAGAAAATATAGAAAAACCGTGATATGTGAGATTACCGACTTTACACAGAATAAGTGTATGGTCGGTATTTTTATGTTTAGATATTCAAATCGTATTTAATATGATAAATAAGATAAAACCGTATTCGGAAAGTTTTTTCAGATGCGGTTTTTATATTTGATAATTAGAATTTTCAACCATAATGCAGTGAATAATAAGCATAGGTGGTATGCTTATTGAAAGATATT
>JAZLFY010000012.1:0-14967 GCA_045616025.1 Acutalibacteraceae bacterium
CATTTCCAAAGAAGTCACAACCGTCTAAGCGCGTTCTTCGGTTAGACCGATGATTTCAACTACTTCACCTGCGTTAAGCTGTCCACGTTCAACACGGCCGGTAACAACGGTACCACGACCGGAAATGGTCATAACATCTTCGATAGGCATAAGGAAAGGCATATCTGCTTTACGGTCAGGAGTCGGAATGTAGCTGTCAACAGCATCCATAAGTTCCTTGATAGGAGCATATTCCGCAGCTTCCGGATCGGTAGAAGCACATTCAAGGGCAACAAGTGCAGAACCCTTGATGATAGGTGTATCATCGCCGGGGAATTCATACTTGTCGAGAGTTTCACGAACTTCCATTTCAACGAGGTCAAGAAGTTCGGGATCGTCAACCTGGTCAACCTTGTTCATGAAAACAATGATTGACGGAACGCCAACCTGACGGGCAAGGAGCAAGTGTTCCTTAGTCTGAGCCATCGGGCCGTCAGTAGAAGCGATAACGAGGATAGCACCGTCCATCTGAGCAGCACCGGTGATCATGTTCTTAACATAGTCAGCATGTCCGGGGCAGTCAACGTGAGCATAGTGACGGTTGTCAGTTTCATACTCAACGTGAGCGGTGTTGATTGTGATACCACGTTCTCTTTCTTCAGGTGCCTTATCGATGTTTGCATAGTCTTCAAACTGTGCATAGCCCTTGAGAGAGAGATATTTGGTGATTGCTGCGGTAAGTGTTGTTTTACCATGGTCAACGTGACCGATGGTGCCGATGTTTACATGCGGCTTATTACGTTCAAATTTTGCTTTTGCCATTGTAATTTTCCTCCTTAGTAACTTTTAATCAATTACCAAAATATATTTTACCAAAAAATTTTATAAATTTCAAGTATTATTTGAAACTTATTAATTTTCCTTTACGCGTGTGGAAATAATTTTTTCCGCAATGCTCTTAGGAACTTCTTTATAACCGTAGGGTTCCATTACATACTGACCGCGTCCCTGAGTCTTGGAACGAAGGTCGGTTGCATAACCGAACATATCGCCAAGCGGTACACGGGAGTTGATTTGTTTAAGACCTGAACGGTCTTCAAATCCCTGAATTTCACCACGACGGGAGTTGAGGTCGCCGATAACATCGCCCATATATTCTTCGGGAACGATAACGGTAACCTTCATAATAGGTTCAAGAAGTACGGGTTCTGCCAAACGGCATGCTTCTTTGAAAGCCATGGAACCGGCAATCTTAAACGCCATTTCCGAAGAGTCAACTTCGTGATAAGAACCGTCATAAAGGGTAACCTTAACGTCAACAACAGGATAGTTGGCAAGTACGCCTGCCTGAAGTGCACCCTGAATACCGGTATCAACAGCCGGAATATATTCCTTGGGTATTGCACCACCGGTTACGGAGTTAATAAACTCATAACCCTTGCCGGTTTCGTTCGGTTCAACAATAATCTTAACGTGACCGTACTGACCGGAACCGCCGGACTGGCGTTTGTACTTGGTTTCGTGGTCAACCTTCTTACGGATGCTTTCTTTATAAGCAACCTGCGGAGCACCGACATTTGCTTCAACCTTAAATTCACGAAGCAAGCGGTCAACGATGATTTCAAGGTGAAGTTCACCCATACCGGCAATAATTGTCTGACCGGTTTCTTCATCGGTGTAGCACTTGAAGGTCGGGTCTTCTTCTGCGAGTTTGGCAAGCGCAATGCCCATCTTTTCCTGACCTGCTTTGGTCTTGGGTTCGATGGCAACGCGGATAACCGGTTCGGGGAAGTTCATCGATTCAAGTATTACGGGGTGCTTTTCATCACAGAGGGTATCACCGGTAGTGGTGTTTTTAAGACCGACCGCCGCAGCGATATCACCTGCATAGCAGGTTTCAAGGTCTTCTCTGTGGTTTGCGTGCATCTGCAAAATGCGTCCCATACGTTCACGGTTGCGTTTTACAGAGTTATATACGCCGGCACCGGAATCAACCGTACCGGAGTAAACACGGAAATAGCAAATCTTACCAACAAACGGGTCGGTAGCGATTTTAAACGCAAGTGCTGCGAAAGGTTCGTCATCGGTCGAATGGCGGACTTCTTCTTCTTCGGTATCGGGATTTACGCCCTTGATTGCTTCAACATCGGTCGGAGCAGGCATAAAGTCAACGATAGCATCAAGAAGCGGCTGAACACCCTTGTTTCTGTAAGCAGTTCCGCAACATACAGGTACCATTTCATTACTGATGGTTGCCTTGCGGATAATCTTCTTCATTTCTTCAACGGAAGGTTCAACACCTTCAAAATACTTTTCCATAAGTTCTTCGTCTTGTTCAACGATGGACTCAATCATAGCGGTACGGTATTTTTCAGCCAATTCCTTCATTTCTTCCGGAATTTCTTCGCGTCTAACATCTTTACCTAAATCGTCGTAGTAGATTTCGGCATCATTGTTGATAAGGTCAACAATGCCGCGGAAGGTATCTTCCGAGCCAATAGGCAACTGAATCGGAACTGCATTGCAGTTGAAACGTTCTTTAATCATATCAAGAACATGATAAAAGTCAGCGCCCATAATGTCCATTTTGTTTACGAATATCATACGCGGAACATGATATTCGTCAGCCTGATGCCATACGGTTTCAGACTGAGGTTCAACACCGCCCTTTGCGCACAAAACGGTTACGGAACCGTCAAGTACACGGAGTGAACGCTGAACTTCAACGGTGAAGTCAACGTGTCCGGGAGTGTCGATAATATTGATACGATGGTCTTTCCAGAAACAAGTGGTTGCAGCAGAAGTGATAGTGATACCACGTTCTTTTTCCTGCTCCATCCAGTCCATGGTTGCCGCACCGTCGTGAGTTTCACCTAACTTACGGTTAACACCCGTATAGAAAAGGATACGCTCGGTCGTGGTGGTTTTACCGGCGTCAATGTGAGCCATAATACCAATATTTCTTGTCATTTCAAGAGTAACTTTTCTTGGCATTTTTTCCTCCTAAGCCCTTAGGCAATCATTAACAGCGGTAAACAATTACCATCTGTAGTGAGCAAAAGCTTTGTTCGCTTCTGCAGTTCTGTGCATTTCTTCACGCTTTTTAACAGCGTTACCAAGACCGTTTGTAGCATCCATAATTTCTGCTGCCAAACGTTCTTTCATTGTGCGTTCCGAACGCTGACGGCTGAACTGAGTAAGCCATCTAAGACCTAAAGTCTGCTTTCTTTCGGGACGAACTTCAAAAGGAACCTGATAGGTAGCACCGCCTTTGCGGACTGCCTTACATTCGAGTTGCGGCATAATGTTTTCCATTGCTGCATCGAATACTTCAAGCGGATCCTTTCCTGTTTTTTCATTAATGATGTCGAAAGCACCGTAAACTATCTTCTGGGCAACACCCTTCTTGCCGTCAAGCATAACGTTGTTTACAAGACGGGTTACCTTCTTTGAATTGTAGATAGGATCGGGCAATACATCGCGTTTAGCAATAAAGCCTCTTCTTGGCACTTTGCTTCCCTCCTTCATAAAGATGATATCATAGGTACTCGAGTGACGTTTTCCCGTTGCACCAAACAAGGCTTACATAATATATTAACGTTTACATAAACTTTGTTTGTACTTATTGAGATTTTCGTCTTTCCTCTTTTAATTACTTCGCACCTGCTTTCGGACGCTTTGCACCGTATTTTGAACGGGCCTGCATCCTTCCGTCAACGCCCTGTGTATCAAGAGTTCCTCTTACAATGTGATAACGCACACCGGGGAGGTCCTTAACACGTCCGCCGCGGATAAGAACAACACTGTGTTCCTGCAAATTGTGGCCGATGCCGGGAATGTAGGCAGAAACTTCAATTCCGTTTGAAAGACGTACTCTTGCAATTTTACGGAGAGCAGAGTTCGGTTTCTTGGGGGTAGAGGTTTTAACTGCGGTACATACGCCGCGCTTCTGCGGTGAATCGTTATCGGTAAGGCTTCTCTTCATAGAGTTATAACCCTTTAAAAGGGCCGGAGCCTTTGCCTTCTTTTCAACCGTATCACGGCCGCTGCGAACCAATTGGTTAAAGGTTGGCACTGCACATTACTCCTTTCTTTTTAAAAATTCGCAAAAAGCCGAATTTCGCATAATTCGGCATGCTAAAATATAATATCACTGTTTTTTGACTTTGTCAACAGTTATTTTCTCAAAAAATATGAATAAAATGCACTTTTTCAAGTGCATTTTGTACAATCAGATTATTTCGCATCCGAGTTCTTTAAGTTTTTGGTCAACCCACGGTTTATTATTGTATTCCCCGTTTTCGATTTTTTCGTGCGATTTTGCTTCCTTTTCGATAACCGCTTTGACCTTTTTTATTAAATCTTCGGCATCTTCGGGTTTGATAATTATAATCCCATCGGCACCGCCTACAATAATGTCACCGGGGCGGATAACCTTACCGCCGAAAGATATTTCGGTATTTATTTCGCCTGCACCGTTTTTATAAGGTCCGTTGGGTGTAACCGCACGGGCATAAACGGGAATATTCATTTTTGAAAGTTCTTCGCTGTCCCTTACCGCACCGTCAACAATAACACCGGCAATTCCCGCCTTTTGTGCAAAGGTGGTCATAATCTCGCCGAATATTGCACGGTCTTTATAACCGCCGGCATCAATACAGATTACGTCACCGGGTTTGGCAAGCATAAGCGCCTTATGATACATAAGGTTATCCCCTGCCGGCACCTTAACGGTAAAGGCAGGCCCCAAAAGAAAGTTTTTGTTAAGCGGACAGATTTCACTGTCTACGGCGGCAGTTCTGTTCAAACAGTCGTCAATATTGGCAACCGACAAATTACGAAATGCCTCAACAAGTTCCTTATCAGGTCTAATAAAATCTTTTACTATTCTGCAACCTGTGTTTGACATAGTGTTCACCCTTCTTTAAAGTTTATAAAACTATTTTAACAGTAAAACAAAAAAATTCAAGAGAAATATGTATAATTAACCCTTTTGGTTTTTTCTGATTATTCTTCGGATAATTCTTCTTATTCCCCATACAAAACTGCCGCCTATGGCTATTGCAAAGGCATATTCCGCAGTTAAAAACGCGAATTTAGATGCGGCGCTCCAATCGGATATAACTATGTTTGAAATAGTATAGTAAAGCATACTGCCGGGAATAAGCGGTATTACCGCTGTTATAAAGAAAACCGGCGCAGGTGTTTTAAATAACTTTGCACATATTTCGCTGAACAGCGCGGCAAAGAACGAAGCAAAAAGACAAATAAAGAAAACTCTGTCAAAAAACATATCGGCAATAAGATATATTCCCCATGCACAAATGCCGCCGAACGCACCTACTACGGCATATTTTATTTTAGAATTAAAAACCAATGCAAAACCGAACGAGCCGAGCAGCGCTGCCAAAAGTTGTATTGCGGTATTCATATAACCACCCCCATAAAGAAGATGGGAATCATAAAGCCGGCTGCAAGTCCGATGGTTGAAAATACGCTTTCGACAAATCGCATACTGCCCGAAACCGTATCACCGACAAATACATCACGCAAAGCATTTGTAATGGCAATTCCCGGTATTAAAAGCATTAAATCGCCTATAATTATTTTCTCGTAGGAAAAGCTTTTAAACACCGCACAAAAAAGGCATATTACCGCACCGGATACAAGTGAAGTAAAGAAATTGAATATTATCTTATTAGGACAAACGGGAGCGAAATGCCGTTCAAAAATACAAATAAGGAGTGCGACTGCCGCCGCAATAACGGCTTCTTTCAATCTTCCGCCGAAAAATACCGTAAAAGCCGCCGCGGCTACGCCGCTTCCTATATAAAACTTTGGGTTGCTTTCAATTTTGGAAATACTTTTTATTTCACTTTCGAGCAGGTCAAGCGGCAGAGGTGTTTTTTCGCATTTTCTGCTTAGCGCATTAAACCCCTCAATACGCGAGAAGTTTATAAAACCCGTTCCGTTTATACGGCGAGATTCGGTAAGTTGGTCATTTCCACCGAAATCGACCGTAAGAACTATGCTTGAACTTATTGCAAAAACATTGGTTTTAACCGCTCCGTAGTAGTTGCCCATTCTTGATACCGTCTGCTCCACCCGATAAATTTCGGCACCGCATTCAAGCATTTGCTCGCCCATATCAAGAAGCAGTTTTAAAAACCTGCCGTATTCCTCTTTCTGCATAAATCTGCCCCCTTAATTGCATTTCGAGTGTAACACAAGATTTTAGATATTTCAATAAAAATTTCATTAAAAAACGGACTTGTCACAAGTCCGTTTTTTCTGTTTGAATTTATTAATACATACCGCCCTGGGCTGCTGCTGCCGCGGCTGCCGCTGCCGCATTTGCCGCCGCTTTGTCTTCGGGTTTATCTGCAACAAGACTTTCGGTGGTAAGCACCATTGCCGCTACGCTTGCGGCATTTTCAAGTGCGGAACGGGTAACCTTGGTCGGGTCGACAATTCCCTCTTCTATCATATCAACATAGGTTTCGTCATAAGCATTAAAGCCGTAACCGGTTTTGCCGCTTGAAAGAATTTTATCAACGATAACCGAGCCCTCAATTCCGGCATTGTATGCGATTTGACGGATAGGTGCTTCAAGAGATGCCAAAACAATATTCATACCGGTCTTTTCGTCGCCCTGCGCCTTTGCGCAAAGTTTTTCAACTGCGGCTTTTGCATTAAGAAGTGCAACACCGCCGCCTGCAACGATACCTTCTTCAACTGCCGCTTTGGTTGCCGAAAGGGCATCTTCTATGCGGAGTTTCTTTTCCTTCATTTCAATTTCGGTTGCCGCACCGACCTTAATAACCGCAACACCTCCGGCGAGCTTTGCAAGACGTTCTTCAAGTTTTTCACGGTCAAAATCGGAAGTTGTGGTGGCTATCTGATTTCTGATTTGTGCGACACGGTCTTTAATTTCATTCTTTGAGCCGGCGCCGTCAACAATAATAGTGTTTTCTTTGGTTACCTTAACCTGTTTTGCCTGACCGAGCATTTGAACGGTGGTATCTTTAAGGTCAAGTCCCAATTCCTCGGATACAACCTCGCCGCCGGTAAGAACGGCAATATCACGGAGCATTTCTTTTCTTCTGTCACCAAATCCCGGTGCCTTAACGGCAACACAGGTAAATGTTCCGCGAAGTTTGTTTACAATAAGGGTTGAAAGTGCTTCGCCCTCAATATCCTCTGCGATAATGACAAGTTTCTTACCTGCCTTAACGATTTCTTCGAGAAGTGGGAGAATTTCCTGAATATTTGAAATTTTCTTATCGGTAATAAGAATAAGTGCATCGTCGATAACGGCTTCCATTTTGTCCGAATCGGTTACCATATAAGGTGTGATGTAACCACGGTCAAACTGCATGCCCTCAACAACTTCGGAATAGGTTTCGGCGGTCTTTGATTCTTCAACCGTAATAACACCGTCGGCAGATACCTTTTCCATTGCTTCGGCAATAAGTTTTCCGATTTCGCCGTCGGAAGAAGAAACGGTGGCAACACGGGCAATATCGTCCGAGCCGGAAACTTTTTTGGAATTTTTGATAATGGTTTTAATTGCTTCGTCAGATGCCTTTTTAATTCCCTTTTTAACAATCATCGGGTTTGCGCCTGCGGCAACATTTTTCATACCCTCGTTTATAAGCGCCTGTGCTAAAACGGTAGCGGTTGTTGTGCCGTCACCTGCGGCATCGTTGGTCTTTACCGATACTTCTTTAACAAGTTGTGCGCCCATATTTTCAAACGGGTCTTCAAGTTCAATTTCCTTTGCTATGGTAACACCGTCATTGGTGATAAGCGGTGCGCCGTATTTCTTTTCAAGTACAACATTTCTGCCTTTGGGGCCTAAGGTAACCTTTACGGCATCGGCAAGTTTATCAACACCGTTTTGAAGTGCCTTTCTTGCATCTTCGCCGAAAATAATATTTTTAGCCATAATAAATAATCTCCTTATTCAACAATCGCAAGAATATCACTCTGACGAATCACGGTGTATTCTTCCTCGTCAATTTTAATTTCGGTGCCGGCATATTTTGCGGCAACAACTTTGTCGCCTACCTTAACCTGCATTTTAACCTCTTTACCGTCAACAAGTCCGCCGGGACCAACGGCTACAACCTCGGCAATTTGAGGTTTCTCTTTTGAAGCGGATGTAAGTACAATTCCGCTTTTGGTGGTTTCAAGCGCTTCGGTTGCCTTTACGACAACATTATCGCCAAGCGGTTTTAATTTCATATTAAAACTCCTCCTAAAAATTATATTACTTTTTGATTATATAACATTTAAAACAAAATGTCAAAAGGTCTTAAGGGATAATTTATCGCAAATTCCCTTAGGAACTATAAATTTCACCGCACTTTTTACAATACTGAACATCATATGTGTTGTTTCGACAATTTCACCGTCAAGATTAACAGGCACGGGTTTGTCCGACCAAAATTCCATAGTATTACAATTGGAAATGTGACAGTATTCAAGTTTTTCGTGCTGTCCTTTTTCGTATACGGATAAAAATTTCGGCACTTTAAGTTTGCCTATAACATCAACCATTGTAAAATCAAGTTTACCGTCAAACGGCACGGCTTTGGGTGCGCTTTTATAACCGCCGCCGTAATAGGGCGCATTTGCAACAACGGCAAAAAGGCATCTGCAAAGTTGCGCTTTTTTACCGTCAACCGAAATCTTAATACTGACACCTATCTTTTTAAGAAATGTTTTTACTATTGCAAGTTTATAAGCCATAGGGCCGGAAACCAGCGGCCAGTTTTTGAAAAGTTGCATATCGTGAGCCACCATGGCATCCATACCGACCGAACAACCGTTAAGGCAATATTTATCGTCGGCTTTTATAATATCCATTTTCACACTTTCGCCCTCGGTTTGTGCGGCAATATCGAGAAAGGGTGACTTACTGTCAAAAAATTTGAGAAAATCGTTTGCCGAGCCGCAGGGAATTACGCCGAGTTCGACATTATCGTACCCGACAATACCGTTAAGCACCTCAAAAACCGTACCTTCGCCGCCGCAGGCAAACATTCTTACCGGCTCGCCCTTTTCGGCTTCCTCTTTAGCAACGACCCCGGCATCGCCCGGCTCTTTTGTAAAGTGGATACGGAAATTATCCACCTTATCTTTAAAATGTTCTTTTATTCTTTCGGCAATAGAGTCTTGCATATCGCCCTTACCTGCCGTAGGATTAATGAAAAACAAAAAGTTCATTTTGTGTCCCCCGTATTAAACATTCTTAAAGTACATAAAGTATTGACACTTTATCATACCGTTATATAGTTTTCGTCTTTTATCCGCCGACGAACCGAAAATCTTTTCAAAATCGTCATCGGGACTTATAATAAAGTATTTTTTGCCCTGTTCTTTTACAAACTTTTTGCCCATAACCGCATAAAGTTCTTCCGCCGCTTTAATGTCAAGCAGGCGCTCGCCGTAAGGCGGATTGGTAATAACAAGCGTTCTGCCCTCGGGCAAAGAAAAATCTTTAATATCGCCTATGGCGGCTTTAACATACTTTTCTACACCGGCTTTTTTTGCATTTGATAAAGTAAGTTCCACAGAAGTGGGGTCTATATCGTATCCCTGCGCCGAAAAGTCAACATTATGAAGAATTAAGTCCTGTGCGCGTGTTCGTTCTTCCTGCCAGACCTTTTTATCAATAAAATCAAACCGTTCCGCCGCAAAAAAGCGATTAAGTCCGGGCGCACGCTTTGTTGCCATAAGTGCCGCTTCAATTAAAATTGTTCCGCTTCCGCAAAAGGGGTCAAAAAGTTTTGTATCGGGAAAAATTCGTGCAATATCACACATTGAAGCCGCAAGGGTTTCTTTAAGCGGTGCATCGTTTGAATTACGGCGGTATCCCCGTTTGTGAAGTCCCTCACCGCTGGTATCTATCATAACCGTTACATTATCTTTTAAAATTGTAAACTTAATTTTTCGCTGTGCGCCGGTTTCTTCAAACCATTTTATGTTGTGTTTTGCCGACAGTCTGTCCACAATTGCCTTTTTAATTATAGACTGACAGTCGGGAATACTTGCAAGTAAAGAATTAAGACTTGAACCGGTAACGGGAAAAGCATCTTCCCTGCCGATAAAGTTTTCAAATGGTAACGCCTTTACATTATCGAAAAGTTCGGTAAAGGTGGTTGCCTTAAACTGACCGACATTTATAAGTATTCTTTCCGAAAAACGGGAATTTATATTTGCACGGGCAAGAGCATTATGGTCACCTCTGAACAGCACCCTGCCGTTTTCGGCGGTAACATTATCCAGTCCCATACGCACAAATTCATTTGCCGCAACACTTTCCGTACCGAAAATGCAGGGCGCAACATAATTTAATATTTCTGACATTTTATCACCGTAAACCTAAATAAAAGGCGGTTTTCCCCATTGGAAATCCGCCGATTTTTATTTCATTGCACCTCTGCGAGGGCGTCTGCTTTCATTTTTTTTCCGCTTTAAATCGGAAAACTTTTCATCACTTCTTGCCTTAAACTGATTCATCATTTCTTCAAAACTTGCCGGCTCGCTTTTCTGCGGAGTCCAGACATAAGAGCCGTCGGGCTTGTACGGAGCAGCAGGGCGGCTTGATTTTCTTTTTCTTTCGGATTTTTGTTCATCCGTTTTCTGTGGAAGTGCTTTTTTAATGCTCAACGAAATTTTACCGTCATCGGTCACATTTAAAACCTTCATTTTATGAACATCACCGACCTTGATATGTTCGTTGATGTCGTTAACAAAGGTCTGCGAAACTTCCGAAATATGTACCATTCCGGACTTACCGTCACCGATATCGGCAAAAACGCCGTATTCTTTGATTCCCGTAATTTTGCCTTCGACAATGTCACCGACTTTAATTTGCATAGATTTTAGATTTCCTCCACAGTTTCTGTTTTTATTTTATTTCTTTATAGATTTCTTCACCGGGGTATGCGAAACCAAAGCGTTCACGCGCGGCCTTTTCTACGATTGATTTTTGTGATTCGTCACTAAGCAAAGCATTATACTGTTCAATATCCGCCAAAACGGTTTGTTTCTTTTGATTTAATGATTTAAGATTTGCCTCACTTTGCCCGAGTTCACGCCAAAGCGACACAAGGGTAATAAGCATATACACTGCAACACCGATTACGAGCAGGCGGATAATTATGCTTCTTTTCTTCTGTGCTTTCATAAAAGACCTTTCCCCCTATCTTACAAATTTTTCTTATTATACAACACTTTATATCTATTTTTCAAGCATTTTTTTATTAACAAATAATTAACTTTGACAAGAGCGGATATTCGGTCAAAAAAACCGCATAAAAAAAGGGCAAATGCCATTTCTGCTTTTACTGCCGTATTGAATATTTTTTTAATAATCAAAAATAAAAAGCAGTATATTTTAAGCAAAATTTTTGAAATTGTAAAACGGCAGGCAAGAAAACCCGAAAGTGCAGACAAAAGAACATAACCCCTGATACTTCCACCCGTTCTTACAAAAAGCAACAAAAAAGTAAAAAATGCCGTAACAACCCAAAAGAAAACATCACTTACAAACACACCGAAAAAGGAGCATTTATTTGTTTTCCGGTATGCTCTGAAAATATCATAAAAAGCGCACACAAGACAACCGAACACAAAAGAGATTAAACAGGTTAACAGTTGTGATTTTGTATTTATTTCCCACATAGTTCACCGTGTCAGTTTAGAAAAAAATCCGCCGCTTTTTACATCACTCATATAAACAATTGCGTTAATTTTTCCGCCGCATACCAAATCTCCGTTTTCGTTATTGAAACTTTCGATTTTCAGGTTTTCTCCCTTAACCGTAATTTTACCCTCGTTGGTATTAAGCAGTACGGTTTCGTCGTCAAACGATATTACATCAATAACACCCGTAACATTTGTTTTATTCCGGTTTTCGATTATTATGTTTTGATTTTCTGACATAAAAGTACCCTCCGTTTTTTCTGCACAAGAAAATAAAAGTGCCTTGCTAAATTATATTAGCAAGGCATTAATACTATTCTATCAGTTTATAAAGGAGTGCGGCATCGTCTTTCTTTACAACCTCGGCAACATTTAAAACCTCAATTTTAACATTTCTGCCGCCGAAAGATATTTCTATAATATCGCCCTCTTTTACATCGTAAGATGCACGGGCGGTTTTTCCGTTAACCGCTACCCTGCCCGCATCGCAGGCATCGTTTGCAACGGTGCGCCGCTTAATAAGGCGGGACACCTTTAAAAATTTATCAAGTCGCATAATATTCACCAAAGGAACGAGCCACCCTGACGGGTGGCTCGCAATTAAGTAAAACAAAAATTATTTGATTGCTTCTTTGAAAGCCTTACCTGCTTTGAAAACAGGGTTCTTGGAAGCGGCAATCTTAATCTTCTGTTTGGTCTGCGGATTAACGCCTTCACGAGCTGCGCGTTTGCGAACTTCGAAAGTACCGAAACCAACGAGTTGAACCTTCTTGCCTTTTTTAAGAGTGCAGATAACGGAGTCGATAACTGCTGCTACTGCCTTGTCGGCATCCTTTTTGGAAAGACCTGCTTTTTCAGCAACTGCTGCAACTAATTCTGTTTTGTTCATAGTTTTGAACCTCCTATAAATTTTAACATATTTTAAAATATGCTTGGAAGCGAAAGCATTGCTAACGCCTAATATATTTTTACCATACTTCGCCTGAAAAATCAATAGTTTTCGTTGATTTTTTATAAAAAAACGGCATTTTTTAATAAAAAAGCGGTTTTACCTTATAATTTTTAACTTTTTAAGCAACGGAAGTACTTTTTCACCCTTAGGTAGTGACAAAACATCCTCTTCTTCAAAGATGTTAAGGAAGATAAGTGCAATCACATAAACCACTACCGCCGCCATTATTCTAATCACTGTTCCCGTCTTACCTTGACTTACGGGTAAGAAGTATGCAACAAGTCCGCAAGAGGTTGCGGCAATAAAGGGTTTGATAAGTGTTTTGAGAACATCGGGCATAATACCCGTGTATTTACGAAGGGAAATAAGGTTGGCGACAAAGATAAACAAATAACACGCAACTGTGCCGACCGCCGCACCTTTTATGTTTATCTTAGGCACACTTACAAGGACAAAGTTTACAACAACTTTAAGCCCTGCGCCGATAGCGACATTACGAAGCGATACAACCTGTTTGCCTATTGCCTGCAACATACTTGTCATTGGTATTGCAAGTCCGGCAAAGATTGCCGCCACACCGTATATTCTCATCATTGCGCCGCCGATTTCGTACGAAGCAACACTGTTATACATAAGCGACATTATATTATTGCCTATGAAGAAAAAGCCCATACCGGCGGGCATTGAAATTATTGCCGTTACCTTTAAGGTGGACTCCATATTCCTCTTGATAAGCTTATTATCCTTTTTAGTCCATACCGAAGCAAGTACGGGCAATGCGCTGACACCAAGTACCGAAGTTATTGCAGGTACAAGATTGTACATTGTAAATGCCTTGCCGCGCACACCGTAAAGAAAAGTCGGTATTTCCTTATCAAGCAGTTCTTTGCCCTTATGCAAAATATTATAGTCTTTTACCGATGCGGAATACATATTCCGTATAACACCGGCATTATCTTTTACAAGGTTGGTAAGTTGCCACTTAACCATTGAAACATCTACAAGTGAAGCAACGCTGTTTGCAAGAGATGCCAACACAACCGGTATTGCAATTAAAATAAGTGCTTTGGTTGCCGCTTTGGGATCCATAGGGCTCGGGGCGAGTTTAAATTCCTCTGCCGTTATGCCGTCGCCCTTAATCTTAAAGCGTAAACGCAAAAATGTTGCCGCCGCTATTGCACCAACGGTAATTCCAAGCATTGCCGCCGCCGCCGCAAACGCCTCGTCATTGGTGGTTTTCATTACAATATAGGCAAAACCGAAGCCCAGAACAAGTTTTCCGAGTGCCTCGATAACATCCGAAACCGCCGTGGGGTACATATTGCGAAGACCCTCATAATAACCGCGGTAAGTTGACATTACACAGCAGAAAAGTAAAGACGGTGCTATTGCAAACAAGCTGTAAATTGTCTTACCCGTTGCATCGGTAAAATGAACAAACGGATAGATAAGGGCAAGCATTACGGCAAGTCCGACAAAACCGGTTATAAAGAAAAGTTTTCTTGTGATTTTAAGTGACTGACGGACATCGTTATACCTTTTTGCCGCCATGTGTTCGGCAACAACGCGGGATACGGCAATTGGCAGTCCTGCCATTGCAAGTGTATAAATGGGAGTGAACAAATCGTACGCCGAAGAAAAATATCCGAAACCGACATCGCCTATAAGATTGGAAAGCGGTATTTTAAAGACCGCACCGATTATTTTTACAAGAACGGTTGAACACAACAAAATTACGGCGCCATATTCAAAGGTTTGTTCCTTCCTGACTCTTTCGCTCATATGATCTCCTTAATTTTCACAAAGTCTGTCAAGACAGTTTAAAAATACACGGCATAATACATCGCCGTCACCCGTGTTCATTTCACGGTAGATTTCTATTGCCTCGTCCCCTGCATCGTCAGAAATGCGGCGAAGCGCACAAAACGGAACATCTGCCATACGGCATACCGCCGCCACCGCCGCCGTTTCCATATCGCAGGAGTCGGCACCGAAAGTATCAAATAGTTTTTTTGATGCTGCACCGTCACAGATAAAACTGTCACCCGAAACGGCAGTGCCTCCAAACAGTTGCGGATAAACCGTTTTAAATATACTGACGATTTCTTTATCGGCGGAATATATGTAATAATCCTGACCGGGTTTTTCGCAAAGTTTATATCCTATATTGCTTAAATCAAAGTCGTGTTCGACAAATTTTTCGGGCAGGGTTATTCCTCCCCTAACATTTTCACCGAGTCCGCCGGACAGTCCGAAATTAAGCACCGCTTCTGCGCCCAAATCAATTAAAAACATTGTTGCCGCCGCAGCATTAACCTTGC
>JAZLFY010000013.1:0-2714 GCA_045616025.1 Acutalibacteraceae bacterium
ATAAAGATTGACGAAATTCCGCTTCGTCCCAATGGCAAAATGGACAGAAAGGCACTGCCGCAACCTAAATTTGAAGATTATCAAGACAATTATGTTGCGCCCGAAAACGATTTGCAAAAGACACTTTGTGATGCATTTTCCGAAGTTTTGGGCATTGAAAGAATAGGTATTCACGACGACTTTTATCAATTGGGCGGCGACTCGTTGGCATCTATGGATGTTCTCGGAAAATGCGGTATTAAGGGACTTAGCACATCGGATATTTTCAGCGGTCACACACCCGAAAAAATCGCAAAAATATACGCCGAAAAGTATCCGGACGGAGTTACGGAAGGTGATGAAGAACGCGACGAGCGTGCAAGAAAGAGCGCACATCTTTTAAACGAATTCCAAACCTATATGATTGACTACCAACTTTACACCCCGAAGTCAACCATGCTTAATCTTTTCAATATGATGCGGTTTGACAAAAATCAATTTGAGCCGAAAAAGATGGCGCAAACACTTGTAAAGGTTATTGAAAACCACCCTTCTCTCCTCACCCGTTTCAGTTTTAATAAAGACGGTGAAATGCAACAGAAATACACTAAACCCGAAGAACTTAAAATTGAAGTTGAAGAAATAAGCGAAGCAGAACTTAAAGAAATTAAAGACACACTTGTTAAACCCTTTAAGATTATGAATTCACGCCTTTACAGAGTGCGGCTTTTTGTAACCGAAGAAGCAGGATATATCTTCTTTGATGTGCATCACACCGTATTTGACGGAACATCGTTTAAGGTCTTAATCGGTGACATTATCAAGGCATACTACGATATGCCGCTTGACCGTGACTATTACTATTTAACACTCTTAGAACACGAGGACGAAATTAAAAGTGAACGCTTTATAAACGCACGCAAGTATTTTGAAAATCTTTATGACGGCGACGATTACACAACACGTCCGAACATTGACCATGTAGTCCGTGAAAACACATTAGGTCAGATAAACAAGAGTTTCAGTTCAAAAGAAGAAGAAATGCAAAAGGTTGAAGAAAACTTCGGTCTTACCCGAAATGCTTTCTTTGCTTTTGCCGCAATGGTAGCGGTTGCTTTGTACAATAAAAAGCCAAATGTTTTGATTTCATGGACCTATAACGGCAGAGATGACCTTAAAAAGATGTCCTGCACGGGCCTTATGCTGCGCGATTTGCCCGTAGCGGTACGGCTTAATAAAAAGCAGTTAATTTCCGACCTTTACGCAGATGTTCAAAAGCAACTTAACGGCGGCATTGAACATTGCAGTTATCCCTATACAACCGTAAATTCAGGTTGTGTTGACGATGACATGCTCTGTTTCCTTTATCAGCAGGATATTCGTGACGGCGGCGATGTTGATATTGAAACGGTTGATGTAAGACAAAACAAAGCCGCTTCGGAAAACATTATGGATATTCAAATTCTTGACGGCAAAGAAGGTTTAGGTCTTGTTATTGACTATGCCGCAAGCCGTTACGACCAAAAGAGTGTTGAAAAATTCCGTGATGTTTATATGGCTGTTATTGACACACTTTACGAATTAAGCGACCAAAAGGATGCCAATGTCAAAAAATTGATTAAAGCGGCATCGAAAAAAGCCGGTCTCGGAGGATTCTTTATTACATGGATGAAATAAGAAAAACAGACGGCGAATACAAAAGTCATTACAATATAGCAACAATAGCACGGGTTTTCACACCAAGCATTTTGGCACTTATGATAATTGCCGTTTATCAAACAGTTGACGGATTTTTCATTGAAAAGTATGTCGGCGACCTTGCCATTGCTGCGGTTAATTTGTTCTGCCCTATTTTAAGTTTTCTTGTTGCAATAGGAACAATGTTCGGTACGGGTGCAAATGCAAAAATTCTTGTGTGTATCGGCAAAAAAGACGAAAAAGGTGCAAACAGTATATTTTGTCAAACATATATTGTTTCATTATTGATAAGTGTAATTTTTGCCGCGTTGTTGCTTATTTTCGCCGAGCCGATTATGCGGTTTTTGGGCGCTTCAAACAACAATATTGAATTTTTGCGCCCTTACTATACGGTACTTTCGGCGGCTGCGCCTGCAATAGTTATTCAAACAATAATGGGTGTATTTGTTATCGGCGAGGGCAGATCCGATCTTGCGGCAATACTTATTTTAGTTGGCGGCGTTTTAAACTGTGTACTTGATTATGTCTTTATGTCAATATTCAAAATGGGCATTATCGGTGCGGCTATCGCCACCGCCATAGGGTACGGATTTACTTTTGTTTACGGCACAGTTTATTATCTTCGTAAATCGGGTACATACAAATTAAAGTTAGCCAAAATACACTTTTCAGATATGAAAAAAATATGTATAAACGGCTCTTCCGAAATGATTTCCGACCTTTCGGGCGGTATTACAATTTTATTTATGAACCATATTATTTATCGCTTTTCGGGAGATTTGGGTGTTAGTGCGCTTTCGGTTGCAACCTATTTTCAGTTTATAATTGTTGCAATATTTATGGGCTTTTCAATGGCGATTGGCCCCGCGTTCAGTTACTACTACGGCAGTAAAAATATTGAGGGCAGAAAACATCTTTATAAACTATCTCTTTTCTGGATAACCGTAATTTCCGCCGCAGTTATTTTGCTTATGGCAGTATTTAACCGTCAAGTAATCGGTCTGTTTTTCACTCCCGGGAGCGAAATTTTCGTCATT
>JAZLFY010000014.1:0-3868 GCA_045616025.1 Acutalibacteraceae bacterium
CTTCAAAATCAAGGTCGCCGAGCGGTTTTAACATTTTACCCGTAGGACCTATATCAAGCGCAACCCATTTTTCGCCTTTTGTTTCACTTTTGGTTGCTGCCGTACGGGCATTATTTACCCCAGCGGAAATTATATTTTCAAGTTCTGCCTTTTCAAATTTAAAAGAATTAGCACCGAAAGTATTTGTAAGTACAACATTACTGCCGGCATCAAAATATGCTTTATGCACCGAAATTATTTTTTCACTGTCGGTAATATTGTACCTTTCGGGCAGTTCACCGCCTTTAAGCCCCAACGACTGCAAGACGGTACCCATAGCACCGTCAAGATATAAAACATTATTTTTTAGGTATTCTTTTATATCCATTGTTATCTCCTGAAAAGGCAGTCTGTATTACTGCAGTTTTTACATTTTTCTTTATCTTCACATTTATTTTTTTCAATGCTTATAAACCCGGTAACCGATTTTGAGGGTATCATTAAAAGACTGTCGGACAGCGAAACGCCGATTTTTTTCGGTGTGTCAAGCAAAGCGAAAATATCCTTTTGAAGTTCAAGCGGAATATCGCCGTATCCTGCGCTAACACGGGGTTTAATATATAAGTTTTTTGTTGATAGCGAACTTAAAAGTTCGGCACAAAAGGCATCACAAAGACTTTCCACTCTTTCGGTGCCTAACGCATCAATCATAACCGCTTTTGACGGCTCCGTCTTTGAATATCTTTCGATTTCACGGTCTATCTGCACCCCAACCGTTGCCGCAAAAACAATACCGTATTCACAGTTTTCAAAATACTTTTTTAAATCATTTGACTGCTTTGACAAATATTCAACCGATAAAGCGCCGTCCGTTTTGGAAATTTCGGCAAAACACACATTATAGGTCAGTTTGTCTTCTACTGACAAAAGTACATTATCGAGTAAATTGCTCATTTCGTCCGTTTCGCTTTTAACGCCTACATAACGGAATATTTCTTTTCGGTCAATCGGTGGCGGCGAAAAGGTTTTTAACAAAACAGTATTCATAATCAGCCGATAATAGCGGATAAATTGTTCTTTATCTGCCCTGCCACTTCGGGTTTATTCATCGAATAAACATGTATGTTTTTAATGCCGTTTGCGTAAAGGTCGATAATCTGGTCGGTGGCATAGGCAATACCTGCCTGTTTCATTGCATCGGGATTATCGCCGAATTTGTCAACAATGCTTTTAAATCTTTGCGGCATAAAAGAGCCGGAAAGATTTATTGCCCTTTCAACCTGTTTTGCATTTGTTATAGGCATAATTCCCGCAACAATCGGCACGGAGATACCTGCTTCACGAATTTTGTAAAGAAAATTATAAAGCAGATTATTGTCAAAAAACATCTGTGTTGTAAGAAAATCGCACCCTGCCTCTACCTTTGCTTTAAGATATTTTATATCCTCGCTTTGATTTGCGCTTTCGGGGTGAACTTCGGGGTAGCAAGCACCGCCGACACAAAAATCATAACCGTTGTCTTTAATTTCTCTTATTAAGTCGGTTGCGTTTTTATAGTTCCAATTACTGCGGTCGGCGTTTATAAGATCCTGCGGAATATCGCCGCGGAGTGCCATAATATTATCAATTCCCGAATTTTTAATTCGTTCTATCTGCGCCTTTACACCCTCGTGGGTTGAGGAAATGCAGGTAAGATGTGCCATAGTCGGCACACCGTATTTCTTTTCGATATTTTCGGCAATTTCGGTTGTGTACCGACTTGTGCCGCCGCCTGCTCCGTAAGTAACGCTTATAAAATCAGGGGAAAGTTTTGCAATTTCTTCGGTTGCTGTTTTCACATTTTCAAAAGATGTATCGCTTTTACGCGGAAAAACCTCAAAAGAAAGGGTTAAATTTTTACTTTTCATTAAATCAATAAGTTTCATACTGCACCCCACTTAAATAATATTTAATCTATTATAATAGCAAACAACAAAAATTACAACTAATTTTTACAATATAATATTAAATATACAGTCTATCGGTATTCTTGTCTTGTCGGTGAACACAATTTCCCTTGTTTCTTCATCATAAGTTTTGAAATTACCCATTGCCGTTTTAAGTTCGCCGCCGCTTTTCTTTACATCAGGTATAAAATAGGTGATTTCCACCTGCGGCTTTTCTTTTGCTTTTCTTAAAAGTATCTGCAAAATTTCGTTAAGTGCCAATTTGTCGGCATTTTCAAGTTCGGGCATCTTCTCGGTAAGCCGAGCAGTTTCGGCAATATCATCATCAAATCCCGTAAGCGCTTGAAAGGAGGCAAACTGTGCCGCACGGTCATAAATACTCATAGGTTTTCTTTTATTTGATACATGGTGCGGTAAATTTATGATTTTATCGTATTCGCCCTTATGCTTTGTGTCCGCCGACCTGCCCGTTTCTTTCAATTGTAGTTCCTCCCTCTTGCAAATTCATACCCTTTACAATCGCATTTTTACCGTATTTGTCTTTAATTTTAAGTATTGCCTTTTGCATTGAAAGTTCCCGTTTGGGACTTTCGGTATTTTCAAATAAATTTAACTGTTCGGGCGAAGAGTCAATTTTGGTTTTAGACAGTATATTCCCTGCCGTTATGTTAATGCGGCGGACAAGTAAATCTTTGTCGGCAATTCTTTCAAAAAGCCGCACTGCCGCTTCGGTAAGCAATTTTGTGGATGCAGTAAAGTTTTCTAAATTTTCGGTACCGTGGGCGTGTTTCGGAATAACCCTGCCGTAAAAATCGGTCACCGTTTCGCCTTTGAATTCTTTACCCTTTTCACCCTTTAAATTTTCGGTATCATAACCGAGTGTTAAAACAATTTGCTTTGTCACAACACCCTTTTTGACCATATCAAGACTTAAAAGTTCGGTCATTTCTTTAATAATAAGTTTTGTTTTTTCAAAGTTGTACGGGCATTTAAGCACCTGGCCCGTTGTTAAACTGTTTATCCTCGGACGGTATGATTTTACATCCCGTATAGTGCAGGGCTCATATCCCCACGCGTGGTCAATAAGCAGTTCGGCATTTACCCCGAAAGCATTATAAAGCACATCTTCGTTTTCAACCGAACAAAGTGCCACATCCCCCATTGTGAACATACCGCGTTCGGCAAGTTTTTGTGCATACCCCTTGCCTATTCGCCAGAAATCTGTAATAGGACGGTGAGCCCACAATGTTTTTCTGTATGTCATTTCGTCAAGTTCGGCAATTCGTGTGCCCATTTCGTCGGGCGGCATCTTTTTTGCCACAATATCCATAGCAATTTTAGATAAATACATATTTGTTCCTATACCGACGGTTGCAGTAATGCCGGTTGAATTATATACATCCGTTATCATTTTAACGGCAAGTTCACGGGCGGTCATTTTGTAGGTTTTAAGATAGTGTGTAACATCAATAAACACCTCGTCAACACTGTAAACATGTATGTCCTCGGGTGCTACATATTTAAGATAAATATCGTAAATTGCGGCGCTTGTTTCCATATATGTCCGCATTTGCGGAGGCGCAACAATAAAATCAAGTTTAAGTGACGGATTTTCTTTTAGTTGGTCGGCAAAACAGGAAGTTCCGCAAAATATACGGTTTTTTGCCTTCATACGGCGCGCAGAGTTTACATCTTTAACCCGTTGATTAACCTCAAAAAGCCGTGCTCTGCCTGGTATTCCGTAAGATTTAAGCGCAGGCGACACAGCAAGGCATATCGTCTTTTCGGTACGGGTAATATCCGCAACAACAAGATTTGTATTAAAAGGGTTTAGTCCCCTTATTACACACTCAACACTTGCATAGTAACTTTTAAGGTCGATACAGATATACTGTCGCATTTTCCCACCTCCGCCTATAAGAACATTTGTTCTTTTATTATAC
>JAZLFY010000015.1:0-2716 GCA_045616025.1 Acutalibacteraceae bacterium
GCAAGTGCCTCAACGGCATAACTGCCAACACCACCAATTCCGAAAACGGCAACCTTAGAATTTTTAAGCATTTCGGTAGAACCGTTTCCCAAAAGCATTTCACTTCTACTGTAATCAATCATACAATCACATCCGTTATATTCTAATAATAATATAACACACTTTTTATAATTTGTATATAAAAAAGCCGTTCTTTTGAAAAAGAACGGCAAATTTATTATATTTATAACTCTAGTTTAAACTGTTTGCGTTGTTTAAGATAGAATGCCAAACCAATAACCACCCAAACAATGAGCATTAAATAAGATTCATTGCAGAAATGAACACCCTCAAGTCCCGGTATTGGTATAAGTTGAAGTACCATAAATGCAAATGAGAAAACAACACCGATAATTGCCATTAATTTAAGGAAGAAAGTTCCGTCTTTATCACGGCGAAGCGTAACAAGTGTTGCGGCGCAGGTAAAGAAGTAACCTATAGATGCACCGATTGCAGACATATCAACAAACCAGCCGAGTGCTTCTCTGCCCAAAATAGGGCCGGAAAGTGAAATAATAATGCAGAAAATCATTGCATTTTTCGGAGTGCTGTATTTTTCGTCGATTTTACCGAACCATTTGGGCAAAAACCCGTCGCGTGACATTGAGAACATAAGTCTTGAAGAAGCAAGATAGAATCCCATAATTCCCGAAAGAACCGCACAGGATACACCGACCCCGATAAGTACCTTACCGAAAGTACCGAGCAATTCTTCTGCCGCAACGAGCAATACCCACTCGCCTGCCATTACTCTTTCAGGCCAGTTGGCAAGAGCAGCCGCAGCAACGGTATTATTTGCCGAATAAACAAAGCAACCGAATGCGATTGCAATAATCATTATAAAGCTTACTTTTTTATAAGAGAACTTAAATTCTTCTGCCGCCTGCGGAATAGTATCGAAACCTACAAATGCCCACGGAGCAATAGCAAATGTAGCAAGAATTGCAGACATAATGCCTTTTGTACCCTTATGTGCAAAAGCATCAATATTCGCAGTGGTAGCACCTGCATCTATTGCGGCTTGTTTATCAAAGCCCCAAATAGGTTTAAAGTTTACACCTGTTGCCTTACTGCTTATAAGTGCCGAAATAACTAATGTTGCAACCGATACTGCAAGTAAAACGGCAAGTATTGTTTGAACAAATCCGGCTTTTTTAACACCAATAATGTTAAGAATACCGAAAAGCAAAAGAATTGCCATTGCAAAAAGCATTTCTCCGGCATAAACATCAAATCCGGCTATTGCATAATGGAAACCGAATTTTAATATATCTGCTTTGCCGTCAAGTCCGTCAACAATAAGTCCGATTGCGGTAGAGTTCATCGGAACGTTTGTAAGATATGCCGCAACCAAAAACCATCCGCAAAGATATGCGGCGGTTTTGCCAAAACACATTTTAGTAAATGTGAATTCTCCGCCTGCTTTTGGATATTTCGGAACCATATACGCATAACTAAACGAAATGATTACCATAACAAGTGCACCAAGCACCATAGCAATTATAGTACCTGCAACACCTGAATTGGGCAAGAATTTCTTACCGGGGTTAATGAATGAACCCCAACCGATAATACAACCAAAAGCGATTGCCCATACGCTCAAAGGGCTTAAATTCTTTTTAAGTCCCGGTTGTTCGGTCATTGTTTGCGGTTTTTGTGCCATTTTAAAATCCTCCTTTAAACATCATAAGTTTTGTCTATTGCTTTAAGTTCTCTAAATGTATCAATTTCAACAATGTCTTCGTCAAAACATTCACGGACATAAACATTATATTCTTTTTTATAAACAACAAGCGGAACCTGTTCCCAGTATTTTTCTTTTCCGCCGGGCGCTTCAAAGGTTTCCTTTATATGAGCGTCAAGTTTTCTGCCGTCTTCACCGTTCCAATAAGAAATACCAACCATTTGCCAACAGTTAATACCGCCGATTTTCTGTTCGGTAATAATACCGTCTTTAACCTCAAAACACCAGTCATCGGTACGGTCTTTTTTAATGGCAAGAAAGTCCGAAGCATAATGATATTTCTTTATAATCTGCGGATTTCTTATAAGTAAATCCGCCTCAAAAACATAAGCATTTGAAAGAAGCTTTCTTGCACACAAAGCAGAAGAAATGTTGTTTGCTTCATTATAACTCAGATTTTCAATAAATTTGATTTTAGGATATTTATAAAGTAATTGGTCAAACTGTTCGGCTAAATAGCCGCGTACTATATATATTTCTTCAATACCTGCGCTCAAACAAGCATCAATAAGTCCGTCAATAATTCTTTTGCCGTTGACACGGACAAGGGGTTTTGGTGTATTAAGAGTTACCGGAACAAGACGGGAACCAAAACCTGCCGCAACAAATATTGCGCGTTTTACACGGTATGGTTCAAGTGCTTCTATACCCAAAGATGTGATATTTCCGTCAAAAACAAGTCCTTTTTCAGTTAAGTCTTTAACCGCCTTATTAACTGTTCCGAGCGACAGTGAAGTTTTTTCCGAAATTTCTCTTTGATTTAAAGCTTTGTTTGATTCGGCAAGTAAACTTAACACATCGAATTGTTTTTTGCTTAACGATTGTTCTTCCATCGTGTTCAAATCTCCTTATCGATAAATTGTTTTTGAACAAGAAAAATAAATTTTTATACAAAAATAAGATATAGATAACCCCACGTTCAAATTTTGCAGG
>JAZLFY010000016.1:0-2363 GCA_045616025.1 Acutalibacteraceae bacterium
AAACAAGCGGTCTTGGCTGTGACGGCACTCTTCTTACTTGGACACCGTATGTTGACGCGGCAACTACTATGGCAGGCGGCAACTTCTACTTAACGGGTAACTTAAACGAACCCAGCCAGTGGACGGCGAAAGCAACCATTCGTCTTGACCTTAACGGTTACACCTACCAGCGTGACGCCAACGGTCGTATGTATTCCGGTAACGACTGTAAAACAACCAAGGTTCGCTTTGCGGTAACCGATACCTCCGCAGGTAAAACCGGTGCTATGTATGCCGGTTACAGAACTGCCAGCACCAATAACGGCGGTGTTATCTGGGCAGGTGCCGGTATGATTGATATTGCACTTTACAGAGTGCATGCAGCAGGTAAATCTAACGGTAACCTGGCAGGCGGCGTAAGCGGCGGCTTCCTTTATACCGCCACAATAGGTAACACTGTTGCGGTTTTCGACAGTGAAATTGGTGAGGCATTATCTTCTAACTCTGCTGAAAATAAGGCAACCTATGGCGGTTGTATGTATTTGTCCAGTGCGGATTTCTATGCTGAAAATTCAACCTTTACAGGTACCGAAACAAAGCATACCGGTACTGCAAGTGACCGTGGCGGTGCGTTCTATATCACCAATGCCGACACTGCAACTCCGCATACTCAAAGATTTAACAACTGCACAATCACAGGCGGTAAAGTAAACGAACATGGCGGTAGTTTTTATTTAGCTAAAGGCACCAACTGCAAAACCAATACATATTTTACCGATTGTACAATTGAAAACGGTGAAGCAGGCGGCAGCGGCGGTAACTTCTATACTAACGGCACCACCACCGATTTCACCGACTGTACAATTCAAAACGGTCACGCAGGCGACCGCGGCGGTAACGTATACATAGGTTCCGGCACTAACTTCAGGGGCAACACCGAAATTATCGGCGGTTCGAGTGACAAAATCAACTGCTCGGTTGCCGCAAACTACGGCGGTGTTTTCTACGATAACACTCATGTTGACGGTATCACTCTTCTTGACCAGGGTACTGCGGCGGCTTCAACCCCCAAACTCTATGGCAACACAAAACTTGATAACGTTACATTCGGTATTCCTACCGATGCAACAAAAATTCATTATTTTGATATTGCCGGCTTAACCTCTGCTGCAGAAGGCGGTACAGGTTATATTGGTAACATCAATGTTTTGACCAATGATACCGAACTCGGCGGTATTGACAGAGCGCTCTTTAAAGCGGTTAAATATAATCAGTTACCGCTTTTTGATACTCCGACAATTGACGGCACAACATACAGAGTTGATGCTGCAACCAAGGGCCTTGTTGAAGCAGACCATATTCACTGCATTTGCGGAAAAGCTGACTGCACCGAAATAGGTCACGAAAAGGTTGTTTTCCAACCCTATACCAATACAATGAGAACAACAAAACTTGCCGACGGCGGATTTTCCACTAACGGCGGTTCTTTGCCGACAGCAGGTAACTGGTATCTTAGCGGTATCAGCACGGAATCTGCACAGACACAGATTAAGACAACCACTGCAAACATCTGCTTTAACGGTAACTATGTTAATGTAAGCACTACCCGTGCATTCCAGTTTGCATATAAGACCGAAGCAACCGATTTTGCAGAACTTTCACTTTGCGACTGTCAAGGCGGCGGCGGTGTGCATAAAGAAATTGCCAGCGGCGGTAACCTTGTATTCGTTCAGGGCTTCTACGGTGCTGACAAGACAAAAGCAGACTGGGGACTTGGCAGTTACAGAATGAACATCTACGGCGGTACATACGATTTCTCAGGATGTGTATCATCTAATAAAGCTGCTCTCAGTTTCTCTCCAGGTCCTACAGACGGTACTCCTTACACCGCAGAACTTAATGTTTACGGCGGCGATATTAAATTTGGTACCAACGAAGCAACAACCGACCCCGGTAACATTAAGTTATTTGACGCATTTAATATGTACGGCGGTACTGTTGACCTTGGTACAACCAAGTATACCGGTAACGGTGACTGTGTCGGCGGCGGTATGCAGGTAAGAGCAGGCTCTACATTTAATATGTACGGCGGTGTTATTAAAGGCGGTACACTTGATTCCACAGCAAACACCCGTACCGGTACAAACAAAAAGGATCAAGGCGGTAATATAGCTGTTATTGCCGATGCCACATTTAATATGTACGGCGGCGAAATCCGTGACGGTAAAATCGTTTCCGGTAAAAAAGCCGGTAATGTAGACGGCGGTAATATCTTTGCTGCTGACAATTCAACCATAAATATTCTCGGTGGCGAAATTACCGGGGGACAGATTACATTTGACGGTGTTGATGCTACCTCTACAAGTAAGTATTCTTACGGCGGT
>JAZLFY010000017.1:0-2316 GCA_045616025.1 Acutalibacteraceae bacterium
AGAAAAGAAAGAAGAAAAGACCGACGAAAAACAAAATGAATCGGGCACACAGTCGGGGGAAGAACAAAGACAGGAACAAACACCCCCCACACAAGAAACACCCGAAACAAACACTGACGGAGTGGTACAAGCGCCACCCAAAATGCCGGACGGCGAAAATTCGAAAGGCGGTGGCGGCAACACCTTTATTACAAACAACTTTTTCTTTAATATGGCATCTAAAAACGACTTTACGGTTACGGGATACAGCGACTCTGCCGCCATACCCGACTATATTTCCGAACTTGGAGTTATAAATACCGAAAGCACCGATTTGACCTGTGTGATTTCAAAAAATCTTGCAGACAAAAACAGTCTGGCAACCGGCTCGACCTTTACACTTAAAAACCCCGAAAACGAGAACGAAACATACACATTTACGGTTGGCGGAATTTGTGATACTTCAAAGTCAAGCGACACACAGGACACCGCATCAAATGCATCGTTTACCGACAACTTTATATATGTAGGCAGTGCCGCACTTGACGGTATAATTTCTAATTCCGCTACGGTTAACACCGCCGACGAAAACGGAAAAAGTGCGGCAATAACTGCCACATACAACGGAACTTTCGTTTTTGCAAACCTTGAAAATTACAATGCGTTTTCCGAAGATTTGGACGAAAATTACACCCTTGTATCAAAAGATGTTTCAAACTACGAACAAAGTGTTAAGCAACTTGAAACGCTTGGCAAATACGCAACATATTTTCTTATTGTTATATTTATAATAGGTGCATTTGTACTGATTATCATTAACCTTTTCAGCATAAGAAACCGAAAGTATGAAATAGGTGTTCTTACCGCAATAGGTATGAAGAAAAGAAAGGTTGCCGCACAGTTCTTGATCGAACTGTTTGTTGTCACATTTGCGGCGATTATTATAGGCAGCGGTATCGGTGCAGTATCTTCGGTTCCGGTAACCAACAGTCTTTTAAAAACAGTTAATTCAAGTGAAACCGCCGGGTCCGACACTCAAAACACAGAAAGACCGGACAGTAACGGTGAAGCCCCGACACCGCCCGAAATGCAAAATGAAGACTCCGGTAAAACCCGAAACGGCGGCGGATTTATGGGACAAATGGAAAGAATGGGCGGCAGAGTAAACAATTATGTTGCAAGTGTTAAAAGTGCCACCGATGTAACCGTTATTCTTGAAATGATTTTAATAGGGCTCGGTCTTACCCTTATATCCTCGCTTGCCGCCGTAACTTTTATTATGAGATATGAGCCGCTTAAAATTTTAAGTAATCGAGATTAAGGGGGTAAGAATTATGAGTGAAACAATACTTGAACTTAAAGATTTGTGTTTTTCCTACGAAAAGGGCGGAAAAGCGGTACTTGAAAATCTTAATATGCAATTCAGTAAAGGTAAAACCTATGCCGTTGTAGGCAAATCGGGTGCAGGAAAGACAACACTTTTATCCCTGCTTTCGGGACTTGCAAAACCGACATCGGGCGAGATACTGTTTAACGGCAAGAGTATTTCAAAACTGAATAAATATGATTTTCGCAGTAAATCGGTAGGGGTTGTTTTTCAGAATTTTAACCTTTTGGTTTATCTTAATGCCATAGAAAATGTAATGCTTTCAATGGATGTTTCGGGCAAAAAGATTAAGGATAAAAAAGCGGAAGCCATACGGCTTCTTAAAAAGGTAAAACTTGAAGAAAATGACCTTGAACGCGGCATTTTAAAACTTTCGGGCGGTCAGCAACAGCGTGTTGCCATTGCAAGAGCATTATCTTTTGACCCCGAAATTATACTTGCCGACGAGCCGACGGGCAATTTAGACCTTGACACACAAAACGATATTATGGATATTTTAAAAAGTCTTGCAAGTGAGGGTAAATGTGTGATTATTGTCACCCACTCCCCCGATGTTTCAAAGATGTGCGACACGGTTTACGAAATAAAGAAAAATGCGTAAAATAAATCGGCACTTAAAAGTGCCGATTTATTTATTTGTTTCGGGATTGTCTGTTCGTTCAAGTATATAATCAACCGAAACATTATGGAAATTTGCTATTTTAATAAGTGTTGTTGTGGGGATATCAATGTCACCCCGTTCATAATTGCTGTAAACCCGTTGACTGCAAAACAGCACCTTACCCATTTGCGTTTGAGTAATGTCTTTATCTTCTCTTAAAGACCGTATCCTTTTATAGTATGGCATTATTATCCCTCCGAACATATTATATAGAGTAGTATAATAATCATACTTTAGAAAATTATCCGCTAACGGTTTTAGCGGATATCTCGCTATTGACTTTTAGCGA
>JAZLFY010000018.1:0-6622 GCA_045616025.1 Acutalibacteraceae bacterium
GAATTAAGGAAAAAGAAAAGCGGATTATCACTTATTATATTTGAAATATCGGTAAGTAATTCTCCTATTTGCTGTTCAAGTTTCCAAACCTCGCCGCCCGGACCTCTGCCGTATGACGGCGGATCCATAATAACGGCATCATACTTTTTACCGCGCCTGATTTCCCTTTTAACAAATTTTGAGCAATCGTCAACAAGCCACCTGACAGGACAGTCGGAAAGTCCACTTATATTTGCATTTTCTTTGCCCCAGGAAATCATACCTTTTGAAGCGTCAACATGTGTGACCTTTGCCCCTGCTTTAAGGCAGGCAAGAGTTGCCGCACCGGTATAGCCGAAAAGATTAAGCACCGAAATTTCACGGTCTTGTTCCTTAATCAGTTTAGAAGCTAAATCCCAGTTGACCGCCTGCTCGGGAAAAAGTCCCGTATGTTTAAAACCCATCGGCTTTAAATTAAACTTTAAACCCTCATATTCGACGGTCCAAACATCCGGGACATGTTTTAACTGTTCCCAGTAACCGCCGCCTGTTGAACTGCGGTGATAAACGGCATGGGCTTGTTTCCATCTATCGTCTGCTTTACCCTCGTGCCATATAACCTGAGGATCGGGACGGATAAGAATAATATCGCCCCACCGTTCACGCCGTTTACCGTTATCTGCATCAAGCAATTCAAAATCGTTAAAATTATCTACCGTTCTCAATTTGAATTATCCTTTATAACCTTTGCAATATCATTTGCAATGTGTTTAATTTCGGCGATATTCGTACCTTCAAGCATTATTCTTATAAGTGGCTCTGTACCCGAAGCACGAACAAGAACTCTGCCGTCGTCACCCAACGATTTATTAACATCGTCAATATAGTTTTTAATGGTGGAATTTTCTTTTAAATTCTTTTTCATTTCGGGTGTTGCTTCAATATTTAGAAGTGTTTGCGGTAAAGCGTTCATAACAGATGCTACCTCCGACGCGGGTGCGCCCGAGCGCTTAACAATTGAAGCAAGCATTGCACCTGAAAGTTGACCATCACCCGTAGTGGCATAATCACGGAAAATAATATGCCCCGACTGTTCGCCACCGATAGAATAGTTGTTTTTAATCATTTCTTCAAGCACATATCTGTCGCCTACTGCGGTTTCCTTAACAGCAATACCGTTTTTGCGTGCAAAATGCTTAAAGCCCAAATTTGACATAACGGTAACAACTGCGGTTTCTTCTTTAAGAACTCCGCGGTATTTCATATCGTTTGCAAAAATAGCAATCATTTTATCGCCGTCAATAAGTTTACCGTTTTCGTCAACGGCAAGACAACGGTCACTGTCACCGTCAAAAGCAAGACCCAAATCAACTTCGTGACCGTTTACATAGTTTATAAGGTCGTCCATATGTGTTGAGCCGCAACCGGCATTGATATTAACACCGTTAGGATCATCGTGAATAAACACACATGTAGCACCAAGCCGTTCAAAAAACCGTTTAGCGGTATAAGATGCGCAACCGTTTGCACAGTCAATTACAAGTTTAAGACCTGTAAGATCAGCGCTTACAGAACGGGTTAAATGATCAATGTAGAAATCAACATAATCTTCGCGCCTGAAAACACTTCCGACCTCGCCGCCTACGGGAAATTCAATAGGACTCATATCGTCAAGAACAAGTGCCTCAATTTCTTCTTCCAAAGCATCGGGCAACTTATAACCGTTTGAATCAAAAATCTTAATACCGTTAAATTCGCAGGGGTTATGCGAAGCGGAAATCATAATTCCCGCATCTGCTTCCCTGTCCTTAACAAGATAAGCGATAGCAGGTGTCGGAACAAAGCCGACCAAAACAACATCAGCACCAACAGAACAAAGTCCTGCCGCCAAAGCCATTTCAAGCATATTAGACGAAACACGGGTATCTTTACCGATTAAAACTTTCGGTTTCTCGGTTTTCTTTTCGGTTAAAACATAAGCCGCCGCACGACCGATGTTCATTGCAAGTTCGCAATTAAGTTCGGTGTTTGCAATACCTCTTGCACCGTCTGTTCCAAATAATCTTCCCATTTCTATTCTCCTTTAAAAAAATGATTGTTGATTATCATTACTTTTTATTCCTAAATGTTCATATCCTGCTTTTGTGACCCATCTTCCGCGCGGAGTTCTTGCCAAAAAGCCGATTTGCATCAAATAGGGCTCATAAACATCCTCTATTGTAATTGCTTCTTCGCCGACTGCCGCCGCAAGTGTATCAAGACCGACAGGGCCGCCGCCGTAATTATTTATAATAGTCAAAAGCATATTACGGTCAAAATCGTCAAGACCGAGTTCGTCAATTTCAAATCGTGCAAGTGCCGAATATGCAACCTTTTCGTTTATACTGCCGTCAAACTGAATTTCGGCAATATCACGAACACGCTTTAAAAGTCGGTTTGCAATTCTCGGTGTACCGCGTGAACGGGAGGCAATTTCCAAAGCACCGTCATTATCTATCGGAATATTAAGAATATTTGCAGAGCGAGTTACAATTTGTGCAAGTTCTTCGGGCGAATATAGTTCAAGCCGTAAAAGCACCCCAAATCTGTCACGAAGCGGTGCGGTAAGTTGTCCTGAACGGGTTGTTGCACCGACAAGTGTAAAATGCGGAACATCAATTCTTATTGAACGCGCCGACGGGCCTTTGCCTAAAATAATATCAAGCGAAAAATCTTCCATTGCAGGATATAAAATTTCTTCGATATTTCTTGACAAACGGTGAATTTCGTCGATAAAGAGAACATCACCTTCATTAAGGGAGGTTAAAATCGCCACCAAATCACCCTGCTTTTCAATTGCCGGACCGGATGTTACACGCAAATTAACCCCCATTTCCCTTGCAATAATTCCGGCAAGGGTTGTTTTACCGAGTCCCGGCGGACCGTAAAGCAAAACATGGTCAAGTGATTCGTGACGGCCAAGTGCCGCCTTAATATAAATACTTAAATTATCTTTTACCTTTTCCTGCCCTACATATTCAGAAAGGGTTTTCGGACGCAAGGTAAGTTCTGTATCGTCCTCTGTTCCCGAATATTCGGGAGAAACTATTCGATTTTCAAAATCAAGTTCTTCGTCAATCACAATTTAAACCCCCTTGAAAGAGATTTTAATGCACTTTTAATAAGTTCATCAACCGGAAGCGACACATCAAGTTTACTAACCGCCAAAGATGCTTCGCTTTGTGTATATCCAAGACTAACAAGTGCTTCTATTGCTTCCCGTGAATTTGTGTTTGCCGTTGCATTGCCGACAGCAGATACTACCGATACATCTTCTGCCGCAATAGAGCCGACCTTATCTTTAAGTTCAAGAATAATTCTTTGTGCAAGTTTAAGACCGACACCCGATGCCGCCGTTAGTGCTTTTGCATCACCCGAAGCAACTAAAAGCATTATTTTATCACTTGTAAATTCCGAAAGTAAAGCAAGACCGATTTTTGCACCGACACCGCTAACGGTAGTTATAAGTTTAAATGTTTCAAGTTCGGTTTCGGTTGAAAAGCCGAACAAATCAAGTGCATCTTCCTTAACCGAAAGATAAGTATATAAAAATACATTATCACCGATATTTGTAAGTGTTCTGTATGCACTGTCGGTTATATAACATTTAAACCCTATTCCGCCGCATTCGATTACGGCATAGTTTTGTGTTTTAATTAAAAGTTTTCCGTTTAATGAAGAAATCATACTAAATTCCTTTCTGTAATTTTCCGTATAAACTGCCCGACGAATGTGCGTGACAAATTGCAAGTGCCAACGCATCGGCAGTATCATCGGGTTTAGGTACTGCTTTTAACGATAAAAGATTTTTAACCATTTCCATTACCTGATGTTTTTCCGCTCTGCCAAAACCGGTTATTGACTGTTTTACCTGCAAAGGGGTGTATTCGCTGACCGATAGTCCGTTTTGTTTGGCAGCAAGTAAAATCACTCCTCTTGCCTGCGCAACATCAATTGCCGTTGTTGTATTTGTGTTAAAGAACAGTTTTTCAATTGACAAGCAATCGGGTTTATATTTATTGATGATAAAATTCAAATCGTTATAAATATCATTTAATCGGTCTTCAAAAGGTGTATGAGCATCGGTTGTAACGGCACCGTAACCAACCGTATTAAATTTAAAATTATCATAATCGACAATACCGTAGCCCACAATGGCATAACCGGGGTCAATTCCCAAAACACGCAGAATGCACACCTTCTTTGCATAATATTCCAATTAAAAAATATTATACCACAAGAATATTAATATTTCAATATATTTATATAATATATAATAAAAAACCCACCTGACGGTGGGTTAAATAATATTAGTTAAAAATGCTTTGCCGTTCATCGCCTTCACTCGGTTTAGTCTCCGGAGTTGGCTCCGGCCTAAATTCGGGTTTTTCTTCTTTCTTTTGTTCAACCTGAACAGTTGGAGATGAAGAAGACGAAGACGATGAAGACGATGAAGACGACGAACTTTCAATTGAATGGTGCTTACCGTCACAGTATTCAACCTCAACACCCGGAACATAATATCCCGTGCCTACGCTGTAACACTTTTTACCGGCAAGTTTACCCGTATTTTTACAGTAGGTTTTCTTTTCAAGTCCGTCGGTTACATCAAATTCTTTCTTTTCGAGCCCTTTATGAACTTTAGTCATAATTACTTTCCAAACGGTTGCCGCAGCAGATTGATTGTAAATATTCTCATACTTATCAAAACCATACCATACCGAGCCGACATAGTAAGGTGTTCCCGCAACCATCCAAAGGTCGTTGGATTCACTTGAAGTACCGGTTTTGGCGTATGCTTTCATATTACTGTAACTTGCAATTCCTCTACCTGTTCCCTGACTGCCGTAAACAACATTCTGCAAAAGTGAATTCATTATTTTTGCCGTACCGGGTTTTATTACTTCTTCGCCCTCGGTAGGCGCTTCAATAACTGTTTTGTTATTCTTATCGGTAATTTTATAATATGTTACCGGCGCAAAATATTTACCGTCATTACCGAACACGGCATACGCAGCGGCAGATTCGGTTGTTGTTATACCGTAACTGCAACCGCCAAGCGCAAGAGAAGCGATATTTTTATCTTCTTCAACTAAATGATTTAAGTGTAACTTTTGTGTCAAGAATTCATAAGAGGCATCTATTCCGAGATTATCCTTTAATATCCAACACGGAATAGTATTTGCCGAGCGTTCTATTGCGGTTTTAATCGGCATATAACCTGCATAATAACCGTACCACTCATGAGGGCCGTCTTTACCTTTGCCGAAGTAATTTTTAATGGCTTTGTCTTCTATGATACTTGTAGATGTTGCGGCACCGCAGTCAATAGCAGGCGCATAAACACCGATGGGCTTCATAGTTGAACCGGGTTGACGGGGCGAATCCATTGCACGGTTAAGTCCGCGGTTTACTTTCTTTTCACCTGCACCACCGACAATACCGACAATATGCCCTTGGTAATCCATTATCGTCATAGCAGACTGAACATGTTTTGACCTATCCGCCTTTGAAGTTTGACTGAAATATTTTGAAACACTTTGATATGTTTCTTCCATTGTTGACTGTATATCCATATCAACGGTTGAATAAATTTTATATCCGCCGTTATACAGTTTTTTTGTTGCTTCATCAACGGTACAACCGTAATGTTTAGCCAAATTTTCAGAAACATTGGTAATTAACGCATCAATAAAATAACTGTTAACTTCCATTTCATAGGTTTTCTTTTGGGAATTATCGATTTTTAATTCTTCTTCGTATGCATTATTATACTCTTCAACACTGATTTTACCAAGCGAGAGCATTTTATCAAGTACACTTCTTCTTCGTTTTAAATTTTCGTCAGGGTGTGAAATCGGGTTGTAAAGACTCGGATTTTTGGTTATCCCGGCAAGTGATGCACACTCAACAAGAGTAAGTTCACTAACGTCTTTATTAAAGTAATAATTTGAGGCAACCTGAACACCGCAAATACCGTTACCAAGCGAAATTGTGTTAAGATACGCTTCAAGAATTGTCTGCTTATCAAGTGCGGTTTCAACTGCAACCGCACGAACAATTTCCCTGAATTTTCTGCTTGCATTTTTATCGTTATCCGAGGTGATGTTTTTGATTAACTGTTGTGTAATAGTTGAGCCGCCCTGCTCACTGTCCCAAAAGTGTAAATATAAGTTCGCAAAAGCCGAAAATGTTCGTTTCCAGTCAACGCCGCCGTGACTGTAAAAACGCTGATCTTCAATTGATACAACGGCATCAAATAAGTTTTTCGGTATTTTTTCAATATCAACCCAAATACGGTTTTCTTCACCGTGAATACGCTGATATTCTTCCCAGTCGCCTTTTTTATTTTTAACATAAATAACTGAGGTCATATTCATTTCGTAGTTTTTAATATCCTCAACAACCTCGTCACAGTCAAAAAATCTGTAAATATTAAAAGGTGACGACTTGTTAACGGCAAAAATCATTAAGATCGACGTTATAATTAAAACCGCAGGTAAAATTATACACATGACTTTAAATGCCTTATTTTTCAAGTCGCTCACCCTCCTTTAAACAATTTTTGTTTATTATACATCAAAATATTTATTAAATCAATTAT
>JAZLFY010000019.1:0-1442 GCA_045616025.1 Acutalibacteraceae bacterium
GCAGTGCCCAAAAGAAGCATGGACTTTGGGTGATGATACATACAAAGAGGGTGCAAAGTATTTGCAGGTATCAACCGACGAAGTTTACGGCTCGTTAGGTGAAACCGGTTACTTTACCGAAACCACACCGCTTGACCCTCACTCCCCCTATTCTTCTTCAAAAACATCTGCCGACCTTTTTGTTAAGGCATTCGGCGATACCTATAAATTCCCGATTAACATTACCCGTTGTTCAAATAACTACGGCCCCTATCAGTTCCCCGAAAAACTTATTCCGCTTATTATGAACAACACCCTTAAACATAAAGATTTGCCGGTTTACGGTGACGGTATGCAAATTCGCGACTGGCTTTATGTTGAAGACCACTGCAAAGCAATTGATATGGTTATCCGCGGCGGCAGACTCGGTGAAGTTTACAATGTGGGCGGTCATAATGAAAAACCCAATATCTTTATTGTTAAGTCCATTATCGAATACATTAAGGAAAATGTTGACGAAACCGTCGGCGAACATATGATTAAGCATGTTACCGACCGTAAAGGTCACGACCGCCGTTACGGTATTGACCCGCAGAAGATTAAGGACGAACTCGGTTGGTATCCCGAAACCTGCTTTGAGGTTGGCATTAAAAAGACCTTAAAATGGTATCTTGAAAACCAAGAGTGGATGGAAAATGTCGTAAGCGGCGATTACCAGAAATACTACGACAAAATGTACAGCGGAAAGAAGGAAATATAAGGTGGGAAAATTTAACTTTATTAAAACTTCTATCGACGGTGTAATTATTGTCGAGCCGACCGCATACGGCGACAGCCGCGGTTACTTTATGGAAACCTACCAGGAAGAAGACTTTAAGGCAGGCGGTATCGGTGTCAAGTTCGTTCAGGACAACCAATCAATGTCAACAAAGGGTGTTCTTCGCGGTCTTCACTTTCAAAAACAGTTCAGTCAGTCAAAACTTGTCCGCTGCATAAGGGGCGAAGTTTTCGATGTTGCGGTTGATCTTCGCGAGGGCTCGCCCACTTTCGGCAAGTGGGAGGGTGTTGTCCTTTCGGCAGAGAATAAGCGGCAGTTCTTTATCCCCAAAAACTTTGCCCACGGCTTTTTGGTACTTTCCGACGAAGCCGAATTTGTCTATAAGGTTGACGATTTTTATCACCCCAATGACGAGGGCGGTCTTATGTGGAACGACCCCGACATCGGTGTTGAGTGGCCGATAGCCGACGGTATGGAAATTAAACTTTCCGATAAGGATAAATTACATCCGCCGTTTGGCGAATTTAAAAAGTAATTAAAACAAATAAAATCTCCCTTTAAGGATATAATATCCGTAAAGGGAGGTTTTTTATTATGCAAACAAAAGCATCGTCACTTATTAAGGGCATCGGAATAGGTATGCTCTCCGGTGCGGCGGTAACGGTTACCACCTGGGCGCTCACCA
>JAZLFY010000020.1:0-1698 GCA_045616025.1 Acutalibacteraceae bacterium
TAGAACATAAATAAAACTAAAGAAAGGACAGCATTATGACAACTGTTGAAAAAATTAAAAGCAGACTTTCAAGTATGACTAAATCCGAAAGAACCGTTGCGCTGTTTTTCCTTGAACATTCGGGTGATTTTGCCTTTTACACACTTGAGGAGGTTTCCGAGAAAACACACTTAAGTACCACATCGGTCCTGCGTTTTTGCCGTAGTCTCGGTTTTTCGGGGTTTAAGGAATTTCGGAATTTTGTGCGCAATGAAGTCTATTATCAACCCGACCTACCGGTTAAATTCAACCGTTTTTCAAAACACGAACATTCGGACAGTATGTTGCCCGATGCCTTTAATCAGGGAATTGCTTGCATAAACGAAACATTTAATAACATTTCGATTGAAAATGCAAAAGCGGCGGTTTCGCATATAATAAATGCAAACCGTGTTTTCACTTTCGGTATGAAAGAATCGTATGCACTGGCGCATTATGCTTATACGCGGCTTTTTACGGTCAGAAGCGATGTTTTCTTGATCAGTGCGGAAATCAGCGAAAATGTTGAGCAAATTTTAAGTCTTAAAGACGGTGATGTTTGCGTGTTTTTCCTTTTTCACCGTTATTCAAAATCATCACTTGAACTTTTGCCTCTACTTAAAGAACGGGGAGCTAAAATTATTCTTATAACTTCGGCACCCACGGTAAGTGTTGAAAATTATGCCGATGTTCTGCTTTGTTGCAAGATTGATTTGGGCGGCATAAAAAACACCTTTGCCGCGCCGATAGTGCTTATTGATTATCTGCTCAGCGCAACGGCGGTTTCAAGTGGAGAAAAAGCACTTTCACATATGAAAAAAATAGAAGAACTTTTCCGCAAAAGCAATACACTGGGTTAATAGGGTTTATTTTTGTGTCTTTTGTCAAAACTAACTGTAAATAAACAATACGGAGATAATGATGAAAGACACATTTTTTGAAAAAATGTTTTCCGTTCGCACGGCGGTAACATTTTTTTTGCTCGTTTTTATGTTTTTAACCTGCATATTGCGGCTTACCGTTCTGTCGGTGTCAAGCGGTGGCAAAATGCAAAACAGCATATCTTTAAGGGCTTGTCCGTTAAGGGGAGTTATTTACGACTCCAATATGACGGCGCTAAATTCAGGTGACAAAAAAATATTCGCCGCCGTTCTGCCTACCTCTGCAGCAAAAGCCGCTATTGAGGCAAATTTGCCTGAGGATAAAGCAAACGAGGTTTTAAAAATTCTTAACCAAAATAGACCTGCCGTATGCGAGGTTGAAAGCCCGATTGACTGCGAGGGGATAACCTGTGTTACCGTAAATGAAAGTATAAATTCTCTCTATGCTCACCACCTTTTAGGATATACCGATTTAAGCGGTAATGGTGTTTGCGGAATAGAGGCGGCTTATAACGAAATACTGGGAGATAAAAACGGTTTAACCGCACAATTTGCCTCAAACGGAAAAGGCGGTTTGCTTTTGGGTGTGCCTCCGACCTTCTCGGGTGAGGACATCAAAGAAAACGGTGTTGTTTTAACAATAGATTTAAGTATTCAAAAAACAGTTGAAAATATATCCGGTGACATTGAAAGCGGTGCGGTGGTTGTAGCCGATGTTAAAAGCGGAAAAATTCGTGCAATGGTTTCCCGTCCCGATTATAACCCCGATAATTTAAGTGAATTTTTAAATCTTGAAAAT
>JAZLFY010000021.1:0-4325 GCA_045616025.1 Acutalibacteraceae bacterium
GTGCTTTTTGACCTTTTTGATGCGGCTTCAATAACATTTGACACCGAATCGGGCAAAAGATACGATAAAGACTTTGAATTTAAAATTTCCAAAAGAAAAGCACAGAAAATTTATGTTTACCTTACAAGCGGAAAACCGCAGCAGGAAACCGAAATATCAAATGCAAAGACATTTATTTTGTCGGTAACAACATCTTCGGCACTTAAAGGATTTATTATAGTAATTCCTTTTGTTAAGGCGTTTGATGTTGCTTTTGAAACCGATTTTTACCGTGTTTTGTTTTTTAAAATACAGGAATCGCGTTCTTTGCTTTTAAGGGCAATACCGCCCGGCATGGATGTGCTTCTTGTTTGTTTTGCGCTTTTTTATACCATTACTTTTATTATGGCACTTTTAAGAAACTGGAATATGACCGTAAGAACAGACCGCAAAAAAGCGGAAATTCAGGCAGGTCTTATTTTCAGAAAGCGCCGCCGTTTTAAATTTCGTTCACTTAATAACCTTTTAATAGTTCAAACTCCCGTAATGCGGCTTTTTAAAAGGTATTCTCTTAATGTGTCGGTCGGGGGATACGGTGACGGAAAGGTCGAAAGGGCAACCGTTGCGCCCCTTTATAAATATTCTGACATAATAGAAGACTTTGCCGACAAACTGCCCGAATTATTGCCAAAAGGCGACTTTATCCGTGCAAAAAGGGGCGGTGCATCCTTGCGCAGGTTTCTTTTCTGTCCGTTTTTTATAATTGCTTGTGCAATTGTCGGCTTTTCGGTGCTTGTTTTGCTGTTTCCCGATTTTAAGTATTCAATATTGATGCTTTTTGCAATTACACTTGTGCTTTTGGCGTTTTTCGTTTTCCAGCGCATCAGGGACTATAAAAGTTCCGAAATACTTTTCGGCGAGGTTTTCTCGGCAAAAGGCACTAATAAACTGTCCTTTTGCGAACTTTTTGTAAAAAGGAAAAACATCGGGGAAATTAAACTTACACAGTATCCGCCCGATGCTTTCAAAAACACCTGCAAGGTAAAAGTCATAGCAAAAGGGGAAAAGGCGGACAGTCAAGCGGTGCGCTTTCTTGATTTTGATGCCGTAAAATGCGGACTGTATGAAAATTTTGACCTTGACGGTATAGAATTATAAACCAAAGGCATAATATCTATATAAAGTTTCACGTGAAACATTAAAAAGGTGGATGTTATGTTTTTAAGGGTTTTGCTTGCTTTCTTGGTGGGCGGCGCATTCTGTCTTATCGGACAGCTGCTTATTGACTGTACAAACCTGACGCCGGCAAGAATTCTTGTTTCTTATGTTGTTTCGGGCGTAATGCTTGGTGCGGTCGGACTTTACAAGCCGCTTGTCGAAATCGCCGGCGCAGGTGCAACCGTTCCGCTTACGGGGTTTGGCTACTGCTTGCAGCAGGGTGTAAAGCAGGCGATAGACCAAAACGGCTTTATAGGAATACTTACCGGCGGACTTACCGCCTCGGCGGCAGGTATTGCGGCGGCGGTGTTTATGGGAATACTGATGTCGCTTATATTCAAATCGGGAGATAAGTAGTTGCGTGCAACTGCTTATTTTTTTGTTTACTTTTTGAAAGTTTGTTGTTATAATGATTTTACAATGTTTCACGTGAAACATTTTTGGTTATATATTAATATATTATATAATTATATAATATAGACATTACATATTATTACACTCGGGAGAGAATTGTTTTGGGTAAAATAATTGCTATTGTAAATCAAAAAGGCGGAGTCGGTAAAACCACAACGGCGGTTAATCTTTCCGCCGCGGTAGGTCTGCTCGGCAAAAAGGTATTGCTTGTTGATGCCGACCCGCAGGGAAACTCCACAAGCGGTTTCGGAATAAACAAACGCGAAGTTGCCCTTTCAAGTTACGAACTTGTTATCGGCAAATGCTCCGCCGATAAAATGACGGTTAAAACAAAGTTTAAAAATGTAGATGTAATACCGTCCTCAATAAATCTTGCGGCGGCAGAGGTTGACCTTATCGAAACCGAGCACAGAGAAGCGCAGTTAAAACGGGGGCTTTCGGTTGTCAGAGAAAATTACGACTACATATTTATTGACTGTCCGCCGTCTTTAGGTCTTGTAACCATAAACGCTTTAAACGCAGGCGACACGGTGCTTGTTCCTATTCAATGCGAATACTATGCACTTGAAGGACTTTCTCAACTTATGGCGTCGGTGCGTCAGGTCAAAAGGCTTTATAACCCCACACTTGATATTGAGGGAATAGTGCTGACTATGTATGACGGGCGGCTTAATCTTACAAATCAGGTTGTCGGCGAAATTAAAAAATATTTTTCGGGCAAACTTTACAAAACGGCAATACCCCGTGCGGTGCGCCTTTCGGAAGCACCAAGTTACGGTATGCCGATACAGTATTACGATAAACGCTCAAAGGGCGCCGATGCCTATAATACGCTCGGCAAAGAATTTTTAAAACGGAACAAAAGGGGATAAAAAATAATGGCTACTAAAAAAGGCGGACTCGGCAGAGGACTTGATGCCCTTTTCAGCGAAAATACGGCGGATAACGGAAGTGCGGTATCGCTTAAACTTAACCAAATTGAGCCTGACCGTGACCAACCGAGAAAAACTTTCGATAACGAGGCGCTTGCCGAACTTGCCGAAAGCATTAAAAAGCACGGACTTATTCAACCGATAGTTGTCCGTCCTAATGTGGGCGGTACATATAAAATAATTGCAGGCGAACGCCGTTGGCGTGCCTGCCGTATGGCAGAACTTGATACCGTTCCGGTAATCATTAAGGAAATTGATGAGCAAGAACACCGTGAACTCGCCTTAATCGAAAATCTTCAAAGAGAGGACTTAAACCCCGTTGAAGAGGCGCTTGGTTATAAAAATCTTATTGATACATATAATCTCACCCAAGATGCGGTTGCCCAAAGTGTCGGCAAATCAAGAAGTGCGGTGACAAATGCTCTGCGCCTTTTGTCGCTTACCGACAAAGAACTTTCGGCACTTAAAGAGGGTAAAATCTCCGCAGGCCACGCAAGAACGCTCTTGTCTGCCGTGGGTGAAATAAGGACAGAAATGTTCAAGGCGGCGCTTGGCGGCGCGTCGGTGCGCGAACTTGAAAAGATGGTACACCAACCGGCAAAGGCAAAGAAGCTGCGCAAAGAAACTCCGCAAAAACCGAATTTTTATAAAGAGGTTGAATTATCCCTTAAACAGGAACTCGGGCGCAAGATTAACATAAAACCGACAGAGGGCGAAAAAGGCACATTAACGCTTGAATTTTACAGCCGTGAAGAACTTGTCGATTTTGCAAAAAGGTTAAGTGAATAATTTATGTGGTTTATTTTATCTTTAACGGCGATATTATTTTGGGGTACGGGAGATTTGTTTTCAAAAATCTCTTCGAAACCCGAAGATAAATTCAGTCATTTTAAAATTGTAATTGCGGTAGGACTTGTTATGGGACTGCACGCAACGGCAAGTATCTTAACGGGCGCGAAATTTTACCCGAAAGACATTATCGCCTATTTGCCTGCAACGGTCTTTTATATATCCTCCATGACGGTAGGATATTTCGGGCTTCGCTATTTAATGCTTTCGGTCTGCTCACCCGTTTGTAATTCTTCGGGTGCGGTAAGTTGCATATTGCTTTTAATCTTTTTGCGGCAGATACCCGATATATACAGCATTGTCGGAATAATTCTTGTAAGTGTCGGCATATTTTTGCTCGGTGTAATCGAGAAAAGAACCGAAACGAAAGAGATTAATTCGGGCGACACCAAATACCGTACATCGTTTTGGGCGTTTTTGCTGCCGGTTGCTTATTGCTTGCTTGACGGACTCGGCACATTTGCCGATGCGATGTTGCTTGACAGCGGAAAACTAACCGAAGAAAGCGCAAATATTGCTTATGAATACACCTTTGCTTTTTGTGCGGTGGTTGCCGCCGTTTATGTTTACGGAATTAAAAGAGAAAAATTCCGCTTTAAGGCGGAAGTGCCTAAACTTGCCGTCGGTGTGTGCGAAACGGCAGGACAGATGGCATATATAAATGTTATAGGTGCAAACCCTACGGTTGCGGCACCTATGATTTCGTCTTACTGCGTGCTTTCGGTTGTCCTGTCGAGGATATTTTTGAAAGAAAAATTAAGTAAAAAACATTACATTGTAATTGCCGCCGTTACGGCAGGAATAATTCTTATGGGCGTGTCGGAAGGACTGTCCTAAAATGGTGTTTTGTCATTAAAACAACCACAATATTTTGTGGTTGTTTTTTTCTTTTAAAAATTCTTAAAAAAATAGCAAAAAACTTTAAAAAAGTTC
>JAZLFY010000022.1:0-1115 GCA_045616025.1 Acutalibacteraceae bacterium
CGTATTAAAAAGGTGGTTATGAACCACGCAAGCGCCATTATGCACATTATAAATTCCATTGGTGACAGTATTGATAAAATAAGTGCGCAAATTGTTATTGAAAACTGTTTGCAGTCGGAACTGATTGATAAAAACAGTGCCAAAATAATGTATGCGGCGCTATCAAATAATGTTATGCACACCGTACCCGTTGAACTTCGTGATTATCTTCGCGCGGCAATTTTAAAAGAAATGTTGCTCGTTGAAACTCAAATGTAGAGGTGAAAATTATGTTGTGTGAAAAATGCAAACAAAGGGTTGCTACAACCTATATTAAAACGGTTATAGGCGGTGTCGTTACTAAACGGCACCTTTGTTCTGAATGTGCAAGCGAGGAGGGCTTTTCCGCTTTTTCGGGCAGTCCGCTTGACAGTATGATTTCGTCTATTTTCGGCAGTAATGAAATGGGTTCGATAGGGGAAAGTGCCGTTTGTAAAAAGTGCGGCACAGCCCTTTCAAGTATCGCTTCAAGCGGTAAGGTCGGTTGCCCCGATTGCTATCAAACCTTTTATGAAGAACTCCTACCTTATATTAAACGGATACAGGGCAATTCTTCACATATCGGTAAAAAGATTATCACCGATACCCAAACAAAAACCGTTGATAAATCAAAGGAAATTCAAAAACTTAAAGAAGATTTAACCCTTGCAATAAAGGAAGAACGGTTTGAAGATGCCGCAAAAATCCGTGACGAAATAAAAGAAAAAGAGGGCGAAAATTTATGAGATGGTACGAACAAAATGGTGTAGATGACGATGTCGTTATAAGCACAAGAATTCGTCTTGCCCGTAATTTAAAAGATTATCCTTTTTCTTCAAAAATCACGGCAGAGCAAAGAAAAGAAATAAATTTGCTTGTTAAACAAGCAATAGAAAACAGCAATATGCCTATTTCAAAGGCACTTAAATATATACCAATGGACTCTGTGCCCGAAAATGAAAGATTTTCTATGGTGGAAAGGCATATAATTAGTAAAGAATTTGCCAATAATTATAAAGGCAGAGCAATAATAATTTCACAAGACGAAAGTATCTGTATAATGCTCGGCGAAGAAGACCATATAAGAATACAGGTTT
>JAZLFY010000023.1:0-3746 GCA_045616025.1 Acutalibacteraceae bacterium
ACTGTTTTTTGGCATATCCTATTCCGTGTTCACCCGAAACAAGTCCCGAAAGTTCATTGGCTTTACCGTACATCATATCAAAAGCCATTTTAAGTTTTTGTGTCCATTCATCTTCGGGCAAATCGTCACGGCAAACATAAATATGCAGATTTCCGTCCCCTGCGTGGCCAAAACTCGGAATTCTTATTCCTACCGTTTTTGCCACCTCGTGGGTAAACTTGATAAACTCCGCAATCTTATTACGGGGCACGACAACATCGCATTCGTCCATTTCGCTTGTTGATGCCTTTATTGCTTCAAGAAATGCACCTCTTGATTTCCAAACCGATTCTTTTCTTTCGTCGGTATCCACTATATACGCATCGGGCGCACCGTTATCCATACACAAATCGGCAACGGTGGAAAGTTCTTTATCCACCACATCTCTGTCGTTACCGTCAACCGTAAGCAATAAATATGCGGGGTATTTTGTATCGGGAAATATTTTACCCAAATACTCTTCCGAGAAAAGCACCGTTTCACGCTCGAAGAATTCTATTGCCGTTAATGATGCTTTGCTTTTTATAATTTCGGGTACGGTTTCAATTGCTTTGTCTATGGACTCAAAAGGCACTAAAAGACTTGTTGTGATTTTGGGAAGCGGAACAAGTTTAAGAATTGCCTCGGTGATAATGCCGAGCGTTCCTTCAGAGCCGATTATAAGGTTTAAAAGACTGTAACCCGTGCTGTTTTTAACAATTTTTCCGCCTAATTTTTCAATAGTGCCGTCGGGGAAAACCACGGTAAGACCACGAACATAGTCACGGGTAGTGCCGTATTTAACCGCCCTCATACCGCCTGCGTTTGTGCTTATATTACCGCCTATGGTTGCCGACTTTTCACCGGGGTCGGGCGGATACAAAAATGCGTTATTCTCACAAAATTCGGCAAGGTCCATAAGAAGAACACCGGGCTGCACCGTTACGGTAAGGTTTTCTTCGTCAAGTTCAAGTATCTTATTCATACCTGTTGTTTCAAGCATAATACCGCCGTGAAGTGCAACCGAACTGCCTACAAGTCCCGTTCCGCTGCCGCGGACGACAACCGGTATTTTGTTTTCGTTTGCATATTTCATAACGGCGGATATTTCCTCGGTGCTTTCTGCCTTTATAAGCACATCGGGGTAACTGCTTATACCGCCTAATTCATCGTGGGAATAATCTTCGCTTAATTCTTTACCCTCGATTACCCTGTTTTCGTCAAGAATACCCTTAAAAAATTCAATATCTTTGTTATCTATCTTCTTATACATTTTTCATTCCTCCTATAAAGTTTACAAGTTGAGGAATTATCTCATATATATCGCCGACAAAACCGTAATGTGCAATGTCAAATATACTTGCGTTTTTGTCGTTGTTTACGGCGATTATCATATCGGAATTTCTCATTCCGGCGGCAAACTGCACCGAGCCGGAAATTCCGAAGGTTATTATAAGTTTCGGCTTGACCGTTCTGCCCGAAAGACCGATTTGACGCTTTGCATCAAACCAACCGTTTTCAACAAGCGGTCTTGTGCAGGCAAGTTGCGCGCCCAGTTTATCGGCAAACGCCTTAACAAAGGTTATATCATCTTTTGATTTAAGACCTCTGCCCACCGCCACTATTATTTCGGCATCGGATATATCCATTTCCTTTGGTTTTTCAACAACATTTAATACCTCGGTGTTTCCTTTTGTCATTTCTTTGGAAATATCCATTGCTGTTATTTCGCCGTGCGGTGCTGTTTTTTCGGGGGCGGAAAATATTTTATACCTTACCGTGCAAAACTGCGGTCTTGTATTTGGTGTTACAATCTGCGCCATAATATTGCCGCCGAAAGCAGGTCTTATCTGAACCAAATCGGTGTTTTCTTTCATTTCAAGTATTGTGCAATCGGCAGTAAGACCGGTATGCACCCTTGCGGCAACCTTTGGTGCCAATGACCTGCCCAAAGAGGTAGCCCCTACCAGAATTGAGGAGGGTTTAACCTTTTCTATAAAGTCGGTAAAAGCGTTTGCGTAAGGAGAAATCACAAAATCTTTAAAGGCAATATCGTCATAGGTGTAAACAACATCCACACCGTAATCTAAAAGTTCTTTTGCGCAGCACTCGATATTATATCCGATAAGAACGGCTAAAACCTTTTGCCCCGTTACATTTGCAAGCTCTCTTGCTTTTCCGGCAAGTTCCAAAGATACGGGGTGAATTTTACCGTTTCGCTGTTCCGCAAAAACCGCCACACCGTTCCATTTTGATTTATCACAAACGGCTTTTGTTTCTTCTTCAAATGTAACCGCACCGGCAGGGCCTTTTTTAACGCAGAGTTTACACATTTTACAACCTGCGCCGATTGAAAGTTTATCTTCATAAGATATTGCACCGAAAGGACAAATCGAAACGAGTTCTTTTGCAATATCCGGAGTTATTTTTTCGTTATGTATTATAAGTCCCATACTGCACCTCACACAAATTTCTTGGATTTAAGTATTTCCGCTAACTTTTGCGATAAATCTTTCCCGTCACCTTCAAAAATTTGTTTGTCGGTATTCTTTTCGGGAGGAAAGATTCTTTCAACCTGTGTGGGCGAGCCTTTAAGACCTAATCTTGATTCGTCTAAATTTTCAAAATCCGCCGCAGAAAATACCTTCACAATATCCTCGTTTGTGTTCTTCTTTCGCTTGTATGAAGGCAAACGGGGTGTGCAGGCATCCTTTTCAACGGTAATAAGGCAGGGCAGTTGCATTTTTTGGGTTTGCAGACAGTCGTCAAGATTAAATGTTACGGTAATACTGTCTTTTGTTATTTCGTCTACCGAAAGTACATTTGTTACATGCTCAATACCGAGCATTTCGGCAACCTCGGGGCCAACCTGCGCCGTATCACCGTCGGTAGTCTGTTTGCCGCAGATAATAAGGTCAAAATCACCTATCTTATTTATTCCCGATTTAATGGCATAGCTTGTTGCGTGAACATCGGCTCCGGCAAATTTTCTGTCGCTTAAAAGATAGGTTTCATCAGCACCCATATATACCGTTTCAAGCAGTGTGGGTATCGCCTGCGGCGGCCCCATAGATACGGTTTTAATAAGACCGCCGCCCACAGTTTCTTTAATTCGAAATGCCGTTTCAAGCGCAAATAAATCGTAAGGATTAAGTTTGCTTTCAACGCCGTCCCTTTTAAGTACACCGGTTACCGGGTCAACCTCAACCTGCGATGTGCCGGGCACCTGCTTTACGCATACTATAATGTTCATTACCTTTTCCCCCTAACTCATAATTGCCTGTTTTTCTTTATAATAATACTTTTTATGTTTATTTTCAAGAAAAATATGGACATTTTCCCAAATATAACAGGTCATTTTGTTTAATCTGAAAAGTAATGTAATGTACTCCACCCACGCACAAAGGTGTTTCACAAATCCAACAATGGATTTATTTCGTTGAAAACACCTTTTTAAACGCAAACAACTAAAAACAGTTTTCTGTCAATGAAGTCACTCGCATACGCTCGTTAATGAGGCAAAATGAAGACGGGCTTGCGCCCTGATGAAGCGAAGTCGCCATATAATCCGTAAGCGATAGCAAACACCAAAATTTCTTCATTAGCGAAACATCTTCATTTTTTATTAGCCCCCAACGGGGCGACTTAACCAAAAAAAGCAAGTCGAAAGACTTGCTTTTTTTGGGGGGAGGGGCCCGGAACGCCCCTTTGTTTATGGGGGTTTTCGG
>JAZLFY010000024.1:0-2491 GCA_045616025.1 Acutalibacteraceae bacterium
ATAAGGTCAATAGCCTTATCGGGAAGAAAACGGTCTGTAACATACCTTTCAGACAAAATTACGGCTTTTTCAATAATATCATTGGGTATAGAAACCGAATGATAATTCTCGTAATAAGATTTAATACCTTTTAAAACCGTAACCGTTTCGTCAACAGACGGTTCTTCAACCGTTATCGGTTGAAATCTTCTTTCAAGTGCGGCATCCCTTTCAATATATTTTCTGTATTCTTTAAAAGTGGTTGCACCGATAACCTGAATTTCACCGCGTGATAATGCCGGCTTTAAAATATTAGCAGCATTCATTGAACCCTCGGTAGAATCACCTGCACCGACAAGATTATGAATTTCATCAATGAAAAGAATAACATTTCCGAGTTCTTTAACCTCGTCAACAAGTCCTTTTACTCGGCTTTCAAACTGTCCTCTGAACTGTGTTCCCGCAACAAGACTTGTTAAATCAAGAAGATAAATTTCTTTATCTTGAAGCCGTGCAGGTGCGGTACCGTTGGCAATTTTAATTGCAAGACCTTCTACAATTGCGGTTTTGCCGACACCCGGCTCACCGATAAAACAAGGGTTATTCTTTGAACGGCGAGATAAAATCTGTACTGTTCTGTAAAGTTCACGGTCACGCCCCATAACATTATCAAGTTGCCCTGCTCTTGCCCTTGCGGTCAAATTGGTACAGTATTGTTGTAAAAACCTGTGTTTTTTCTTGGACTTTTTGCCCTTTTCGGTTTTTTCTTCCTTTTCTTCGGTTTTATTTTCTTTATCGGTTTTGCCGCCGAAAAGATTTTGAATAAACGGAATAGCCGGAGCAGTACCTAAATCAAAGCCGTCCTCGTCTTCCGAGTCAAAATCAGGCATAACATCCATAAACTGTTCGCTCATTTGTTCTATATCGTCGTCGGATATATTCATACTTTTAAGCATATCCTCAACAGGTTTAATGCCTAATTCTTTTGCACACACAAGACAAAGCCCTTCGGTTTCACCGTTTGGGTCAAGCGGATTGGACATAAAAACAACCGCAGGACGCTTCTTACATTTTGAACACATTTTCATTTAATAAAGACTCCTAAATTTTATTTGAACAACGGAATAAATCCGTAAATATATTTAAAAATATGCGAAGAATTTACCGCAGATTTCGTAAATATGTAATAATCGTCTAAACTTATAACAAGCAAGCCGACAATCAATGTAAATACAACGGCAAAAACTATGCCTTTAATTACGCCAAGCGCACCGCCGAAAAACATATTAACCCTGCCGACAAAACTAATTGAAAACAGTTTATTGATAAATTTGGCAAGGAATTTAACAAGCGGTACCAAAACAACAAATGCAACAAGCATAATAAGTGCCGAAAGAAGTTTTGTAACAACAGGTTTTACAACCGCTTCGCTTGCTTTGTCGGTGACTGCGGCAACATTATCCGAAATATCAACATTTTTAGTGATGTTCTCTTTACCAATGCCGATTTTTTGTGAAAAATCTTTAATGGTTTTCGGTAACGCTTCCCAAACCTTATCAACAGTATTTTCGGTTGAATCAACAACAACATTTTGAGTTGAACGGACAATAGCCGGCTCGATTTTCTTATTATATATTGTTTCGGAAATCGGCGTACTTACATTGTAAACAATAATTAAAGCAACAACAAGACCTGCAACCTCAACAAAACTGCGGACAAAACCGTGTTTTGCCGATATAATTACGGTAAGAATAATTATCAGTAACAATGCGGCATCAAGAATTAATCCTGCAACCATATCATTTCTCACTTTCAACAGTTAGTTTTTTTATACCGTCATCGGTTATAAATGCAACTGTATCTCCGCCCATTTCGGCTATTTTTTCACAACCGAATTCGCAAGAGCAAGATGCTGTAATTTTGCCTTCTTCATTAACGATATTTGCTTTCGTATCACTTATAATATAAGTGTTTCCCCTGTTATATGTAAAATCAGTTATAACACCTTTAAAATTAATTGAAGATTTTTCCTTACCCGATTTATTAAGAATTTTAATCTCATTATCAGTTTTATCATTCTCACGGTTGAAAACAACAACAATATTTCCGTTTATGATTTTATACATATTAACTGTTCTTTCATTTGAAGAAATATCTTTTCTTTCAAAACTTGACCAGTCAAAATACGAATATTTTTCTGAAGTTATAACCGAAAAGCCGTCAAAAGCAGAATTAAGTGAATAAATAGGACTTTCGGCAAAATCAACCGATAATTTTGGATTAGCAGATTTAAAATCAAATACATACAAAGCCGATTTGTATTTACCGCCTACTGCATCAAGAGTAGAAACGGCTATTCTTTTACCAAATGGCGAAATACAAACATTATTGACAATTTCTTTTGTAGAATTCCATGTATAAATCAAACTGTGATTTCTTGAATATACTAAAACGCTTGAAGAATATTCGTCACCTTCGGTTACTATTGAATAATAACCGTTTCTGCCGATTG
>JAZLFY010000025.1:0-1631 GCA_045616025.1 Acutalibacteraceae bacterium
AATCTGTACTTTTCCGGAAAGATTAATCTTACCGAAAGCAACATAAACACCTGCACCCTTGTCTGCCGTACCGCCGGAAACTATACCGCCGCTGACATTAAATGTAGCATCGCCGGAACTTGAACCTACATAAACATTACCGCCGCAATTACCACTGCCGGTTACAGTACCGTTTTGAACAGTACCACCGGTCATATCAACGGTTGTATTTTTATAAATGCAGATGTTACCGCCGCTTTTAGCAGTTGTGCCGCCGGTAATCAATACTTCGCCGGTGATTTCAATTTTAGCGGAAGAACCGATACAGAAGATGTTACCGCCTTCAGACTTGGTGGCTGTACCGTCTTTAATTGTACCGCCGCTTAACTTAACATTTCCGCCAAGACGCATATTACCGCCCTGAATACTGGAAGTACCGTTTTGAACAGTACCGCCGGTCATATTAAAGTTACCGGAATAGATATAGAAGTTTCCGCCGTTGTATGCATTAACGGTTGCTTTATCGCCGCCGTCAATAATACCGCCGTAGAGATTAAAGGTGTTTTCTACGCCATCATAATATATCGCGCCGCCGGAACCGGTATCTTTAAATGAGGTTGCGCCTCTTGTTGCAGAACCTGCAATAATCTCGGCTCCGTCATAAATATTAAGGTTACATTTAGCGTAGATTACGCCGCCTTTACCGTTAATTTTTTCAGCAGTACCTTCAACAGTATTACCGATAAGTTTACCGCCGTAAATATTAATAGCTTTGGTGGAGCCATGATTATAGAATACAGAGCCACTACCGCCCTTGACACCCTTAATGGTACCACCGTAAACATTCATCGTATATTTACCGTAAATTGCACCGCCGGTTTCACTTGTTGCCTTTTGTGAAGTGCCAAATATAATTTCGCCTTCGGAAGAATCAAGAACACCGCTGTAAAGATTAAATGATGATTTATCTCCGTTACCGAAGCAAATAGTACCTTTATCTTCAATTTGACCGGTAAATTTAACAGTACCCTTGCCTTCGGTATCACAGTCACAGATATTAAGCGTAGTGTTATCATTATTTACTGAGAATACACGCTTAAGCGGATCGGTGGAATTAGATAATGTATGACCGTTAAGGCAAAGATTAAGTGTTTTACCTGTTGCAATAGTAACTTGAGCATTAAGTTTAAAGTCACCGCCAAGGTAGTAGTTACCACCTGCTGCAAGTTTATCTTTAACTGCAGTTGCCGAAGTACCGGCAGGAATTTCGGTCCAAGATAAATACTCGTGTGTATGACCGTTTTCTGCGGTTGCTGCGGCTACTGTGTTATTGCAAAGACAATGAACATGACCTACATAAAGTTCGTTTTCTGCAGTAAGACATTTAACTTCCTCACCGTTATCCGGTTTAAAGAAAGATTTATAATCGTTTGCATTAACAGTTTCTACACCTTTTGCAAATATGCCCGTAGCACTTACCTTAATGTTTGCACCGTCGGTAAGCGGAGCAGCAATAGTAATATATTTACCTGTGTTAAGAGAAACATTTTTGTCGCTATCTTCGATGCCGGAAATTACCGCTGTACCCGAAACGTTAAGAACACCCTTTGACAGATAAACATAACCGTCAATTTGTCCGCCGGTCATATTAA
>JAZLFY010000026.1:0-2443 GCA_045616025.1 Acutalibacteraceae bacterium
AAAAACTGCGGCATGGTAGAAGAGCCCAGGTGTCTTGTAAGTACTCTGGTTCTTCTGCCCAAAACCGCCCACGCAAGAAGTGAGCCCAAAAGGGCATTTCCTATGCCTGCCCAGGTGGCGGCAATACCGTATTTCCAACCGAACTGTCCGGCATAACCGACAAACACAACCGCCGAAAAATAGGATGTTCCGTAAGCAAATGCGGTAAGCCAGGGACCTACCTTTCTGCCGCCTAAAACAAAGCCGTTAACATCGGTCGAGTGCTTTCGGCAATAAAGTCCCACAAAGACCATTACACCGAAAAACACAACAAGCAATAATATCTTAATAAACAAATCCATTTAAAACACCCTCTTTATTATTTAAGACATAATTTGCGCTTCCACAAGTCTGCCATGACAGTATTTTTCACGAAGTACCGGTTTTTCAATTTTACCGGTTGGGTTACGGGGCACCTTATCGAATATAATCTTGCGGGGGCGCTTATAACGCGGAAGTTCGCCGCAAAATTCATTTATTTCTTCTTCGGTGCAGGTAACATTTTCTTTAAGTTCTATAATTGCGGCGGATATTTCGCCCATTCTGTGGTCGGGCAAACCGATAACCGCAACATCCTTTATTTTATCGTTTTTGCGTAAAAAGTCCTCTATCTGAACGGGGTAGATATTTTCGCCGCCCGAAATGATAACATCCTTTTTACGGTCAACAAGATATATAAAACCGTCGGCATCAACACGCGCCATATCGCCGGTATAGAGCCATCCGTCTTTAAGAATTTCGGCGGTGGCTTCGGGGTTTTTATAATATTCAAGCATTACACCGGGACCTTTAACGGCAAGTTCGCCGACCTCACCGTCTTTAACGGGGTTTTTGTTTTCGTCAACTATTTTGGTTTCCCAACCAAAGCCGGCTTTACCTATTGCGCCGACCTTTTCGACATTATCAACGCCCAAATGAACACAACCGGGGCCTATTGACTCGCTTAAACCGTAGTTGGTATCGTACTTATGATTAGGGAATACCTTTAACCACCGCTTAATAAGACTGGGCGGAACGGGTTGTGCGCCGATGTGCATAAGACGCCATTTATCAATAACATGTTCAGACAAATCAATTTTACCCGAATCAATGGCATCAAGAATATCCTGCGCCCACGGAACAAGCAACCAAACTATTGTACATTGTTCTTCGGTTACGGTGCGGATAATCCACTCGGGCTTAACACCTTTTAATAGTACCGCGCGGCTGCCTGCAAGCAGACTGCCGAACCAGTGCATTTTTGCCCCCGTATGATAAAGCGGAGGTATGCACAAGAACACATCGTCACGGGTTTGACCGTGGTGAGCCTGCTCTGTTCTGCACGAAGATATCAATGCACGGTGATTATGTAAAATCGCTTTCGGGAAACCGGTTGTGCCCGAAGAAAAGTAAATTGCCGCAAGGTCTTCTTCACGCAGTTCAACGGGAGGTAACTGGGTTGAGCAAAAACGAATTAACGAAAGTCCGTTTTCGGCATATTCGGGTGTATCTTTACCGATGAAGAACATCATTTTAATTTCGGGCAATTTATCCGAAATTGCGTTCATACGCTCAACAAATTCAGGGCCGAAAAACAGCACTTCCAAATCTGCAAGCGAGGCGCAATAAAGTATTTCATCGCTTGAATAACGGTAATTCATAGGTACAACAATGCAACCTGCCTTTAAAATTCCGAAATATATCGGCAAAAATTCAAGACAGTTCATCATTAACATACCGATTTTGGTGCCTCTCTTTACTCCTCTGCTTAAAAGCAAATTCGCAAAGCGGTTTGCCATACGGTCAAAGTTTTCCCAACTGATTTCTCGGCGGTAGGGTGTGCCGTCACCCGTGTTTTCAATAAGGTGTGCCTCTTTCCAGTTGGTTACACCGTCGCGTTCGCTTGACGGATTAATTTCAACAAGTGCGGTTTCTTCCCCGTAAAGTCTGGCATTTCTTTCAAGAAGTTGTGTAATTACCATTTTTCTTTTCTCCTTTTTACATTATATAAAAAACGTCCCCTGTGCCAAACACAGAGGACGGGATTAACCGTGGTACCACCTCAGTTTACCGCATTAGCGGCCTCGTAAGATACTAACATATCCTTGGCGCTTTAACGGGCGCACCCGACAATGTCTACTCGAAAAAACTTTCAACACGCTGCTCGGAAAGGTATTTCGTCTTATGGGTTTTTATTGCCTTGCACCAACCGGCAACTCTCTTGAAAAACTGACATAAAACTACTTAAAAATCGTCATAGCATTTAAAATATGCTATAATATTAATACACTTTTTTTAATTTGTCAAGACTTTATGTTTACTTTTTTTATTCTTTGTGATATATTTAACATATATTATATCAATTTAACCTTTTGGGAGGGCAAAAATGATTTATTTTGACGAAAAAAATAAGATGTTTTATCTT
>JAZLFY010000027.1:0-7761 GCA_045616025.1 Acutalibacteraceae bacterium
GAAGAACAGTTACCTCCTCTTTGTGAGCCGTGTACGGTAGCAGGGGATATGTTGCCCGAAATTCAATCGAAAATTGACATGGCGGGTACTACACGCATAAATGTCGGCACGCTTGACCACTTTACCGGAATGATAGGTACGGGCAATATTAACCCCGGCGGAATAACACTTTCCACCGGAACGGTTATGGCACTTGCAACCCTTTGCGGTGATTCCGTGCCCAAAAACACAGGTGTTGCCGTTCATTACGGTTTTAAACCCGACTCTTATATTCTTCTTCCCGTTGCCGAAAGCGGCGGTGTAAGTCTTGAATGGTTCCACCGCACCTGCGCAAAGGGTGTTGAATATAAAGAAATTGATGCCGAGGCGGAGAAGCGCCGCGGAAACGGTCTTTTGTTCTTGCCCTATCTTGTCGGTACAAACGCACCTGAATTTGACACAAAGGCAAACGGTGTTTTCTGGGGACTTCGTCAGGAACACGACCTTTACGATATGGCACTTGCCGTAATGGAGGGTGTATCCTTTGTACTTCGCAAGAACTGTGACCACATGGCATCAAAGGGTGTATCTCCTACATCAATTATTGCAACCGGCGGCGGTTCCAAAAGTTCAATTTGGTGTCAGTTGCAGGCAGATATTACGGGACTTCCCGTAAGAATACCCAAAGAGCGTGAGGCGGCTTGCTTGGGTGCGGCAATGATTGCCGCCGTTTCTTCGGGCGAATTCAAAAACTTTGAAGAAGCTGTTTCGGTTTGTGTTGAATTTATTAAAGAATATAAACCCAACCCGACCGAATACACCGAAAAACAGTATAAGCGCTTCTGTGCGCTTTATGATGCCGCACTTAAAATCAACGATATTAATTAATTGCGAGGAACAAGATGAAAGTATTAATTGATAATGCAAATATAGATAATATTAAAGATATATATAAATATTACCCGATTGACGGCGTAACCACCAACCCGTCCATTTTAAGCAAAAACGGACGCGCACCTTATGAGGTTTTAACGGAAATCCGTCAGTTTATCGGTAACGATGCCGAACTGCATGTTCAGGTTATATCCACCAAAGCGGAGGATATGGTTGAAGAGGGCAGAAAAATCGTTGAGGTACTCGGCAGAAATACTTATATTAAAATTCCCACAATTCCCGAGGGCTTAAAGGCAATGCAAATTCTTTCAAAAGAAGGTTATAATGTTACTGCTACGGCAATTTATACCGCAATGCAGGGATTTTTGGCGGCAAAAGCAGGTGCTAAATATGTTGCGCCTTATGTAAACCGCATTGATAACCTCGGCGCAGACGGTATTGCTACCGCGCGTGAAATTCATAATATACTTAAAGCCAATAATCTTAATACCGAGGTTTTGGCGGCAAGTTTTACAAACTCGCAACAGGTTCAGTCGCTCTGTCTTTCGGGACTCGGTGCCGCAACCTTAGCGCCCAATGTATTACATAATCTTATAAGAAATGCAAGTGTTGACGATGCCGAGGACACCTTCCTTTCAGATTTTGAAAGTTTGTGCGGTCAGGGCAAAACAATGCTTAACTGTGGTGAATGATATGGCTATAATTTCTCCTTCAATCCTTTCGGCGGATTTTGTTAATTTAGAACGCGACTTTAATATGGTTAAGAAAACCGGGGCTAAATGGCTTCATGTTGACTGTATGGACGGCACATTTGTACCCAATATGGCTTTCGGTTATGCGGCGGTAAAATCTATCCGTGCCGTAACCGATATGTATCTTGATGTACATATGATGATTGACCGTCCCGTTCGTTATGTAGATGCTTTCTGTGAAGCGGGTGCAGATTTGCTTACCGTTCATGTTGAGGCGGACACACCCGAAAATACAGCAGAAGCGATTAAGAAAATCAAATCGCACGGTGTCAAGGTCGGACTGTCGGTTAAACCCAAAACTCCGGCAAGTGCGGTTCTTCCTTATATTAAAGACTGCGACCTTATTCTTGTTATGACGGTTGAGCCCGGTTTCGGTAATCAGAAGTTTATGTCGGATATGATGCCTAAACTTAAGGAACTGAGCGAAATGATTAAAAAGTTCAAACCCGACTGCTTTTTAGAGGTGGACGGCGGTATCAACCTTGAAACAGGGGAGATATGCAAACAAAACGGTGCAAATGTTTTGGTTTCCGGTTCGTCTTTCTTTAAAAGTGACGATAAGGTGAAATTTGTCGAAACAATAGAAAAATAAAACACGAAAATCCGCATTAAATTTTAATGCGGATTTTTGCTTATTTAAATTTTTTGTTAAATGATTAACAAAAAATTGTGCATTATGCAACATATTGTCTTTGTTATTTTATACCATATAAACCACATTACAATCAATTTGTAAACTAAATCGTGCATTTTTTGTGCAAGTTGCACATATTGTTTGTGTAATTTAGTCAAATTTGCTAATTTATTTTTTTTTTTTTATGTTGTATAATGTTTTTGCAAAGTTGGAGTATGGTGTTTGTACTCCATACTCCTTGCTAATTTATTTTATGGAGGAATTATGATGAAAAGAATTTTATCAGCCCTTTTGTGCGTAGCCCTTTTGGTCGGCTTGTTCGCAGGATGCGGAAAAGACGGCGTAAAGAAAGGTGACGGCTCAACCATCACCATCGGCATTTGCACAAACGCACTTGTTGAAGATTATGACAACAATGCACTTACCAAATGGCTTGAAGAACAAAGTGGATACAACATTGAATTCACCTATTTCTCAAGCAACTCAAACGATGCAAAATCACAGATTGCTACCATGATGGCAGGCGGCGAAACATTGCCGGATATCATCTGGGGTGTTGAACTTGGTAGGGATGTTTATACCGAATACGGTACAGACGGCTACTTTGTTGACCTTAAGCCCTATTTTGACGACAAAGAAAAGTCCAAAATCTTCTGGGATCGCTTTGAAAACGAAATCTCTAAAAATGAACAGGATTCTTACATGCGTCAGATGAAAGACCCTGAAACCGAAGCAATTTATGCTTTCCCGCGTATTGAAACTTCTGATATTGATATTATGGACTACACTCTTTATATCAACCAGAAGTGGCTCAAGAAATTAAATCTTGAAGTTCCGAAGAGCATGGACGAACTTTATAAAGTTCTCCAGGCATTCCGCGATAAGGACCCCAACGGCAACGGTCAGAAAGACGAAATTCCGTTGATTGGTGCTAACAGTTCATTGGGCGGTAGTGTTGTTGACTATATTGTTAACCAGTATCTCTATTATAACCCGAACCGTGTATTCGGTCTTAAAGACGGCAAAATCACCACTCCCTTTACTACAAATGAATACCGTGATGCTCTTAAATATGCAAACAAACTCGTTAAAGAAGGTTTACTTTCTTCAATGTCTTTAACAGTTGGTGCTAAGGAACTTAAGGCTATGATTTGCCCGACTGTTGATGCTGACGGCAAAATCTCCGATGATCAGGAACTTGTCGGATGCTTCGCAGGTCACTTGACCCTTGAAGTTGAAAACGACAACCCCGCTATCCTCGACTATGTACCGCTTGATTATTGGTCAAGTTGCGTACTCGAAGATAACCTTCACTCTCTTGATACCTATATCACCGAAGACTGCCAGAACAAAGATGCTGCTTGGAACCTTCTTATGACAATGTTCACCAAAGAAGCATCTCTCCGTATGCGTTACGGTGAAAAGGGCGTTGACTGGAAAGAAGCGGACAATGGAACCAAATCTTACATAGGCAGAGATGCTGAAATTAAGGTTATCAACAATGTTTGGGGTTCGCAGAACAGTTCTGTTTGGTGCCGCATCGGTTCTACCATGCTTATTGATGCAGAAAACGAAGTTACTCAGGTTGAAGATGCAACCGAATGGATGACCTACAGAAATAAGATTTTCGGTCAGGCACACGATAATTATATGGCTGCTGCCGAGAAATACAACCCGAAGGAACTCCTTCCGAAACTCAGCTACACAACCGAAGAAAAAGAACAGTATGATATGACTATGTCTAACATCAACAACCTCATTTCTACCTCTCGTTCTTCCTTCGTAACCGGTACCATGGATCCGAATAAGGACAGTGACTGGAACAGTTATGTTAAACAGCTTGATGATTTAGGTCTTAAAGATTATGTTGCTCTTACTCAGAAAGCATACGACCGTCAGAAACAGTAATATTTAATTTACTTTCTGTATGATTTAGTTGTTAGTGGCCGTAACCGGCGAATAACCGGTTACGGTCGTTATAAAAAAATGAAAGGTTGATATATGGTGAGCAAAAAGAGCAAAGATATGTCTTTGGCTTGTAACCAAAAAGGTTATGCTTGGAATAAATTCAAGCAAAGCTGGCAATTGCAACTTTTATTGTTCTTGCCTTTTGCCTATTTGATTATATTCCACTATGTTCCTATGTACGGTCTTCAACTTGCGTGGCGCGATTACCGTGCCCGTGACGGTATTATGGGCAGTGCATGGGTAGGTTGGAAACACTTCCAAGAATTCTTTGCATATTATAAATGGAAAATGCTTGTTAAAAACACACTTGCAATTTCTATTTATCAAATTCTTGCAGGTTTCCCGATTCCGATTATTCTTGCTTTATTCTTACATGTAAACGAGAATAATATACTTAAAAAGATAGTGCAAAACGTATCATATGTACCGCACTTTATTTCCACCGTTGTTATGGTTGGTATCTTGAATCAGGTATTTAACCCCGTAACAGGTTTCTACGGAACTATAATGAGGGCGCTGAATAAGTGGGGTATACTACACGGGTACAATTATACAGATATTCGTTCCAACCCGAATGCTTTCCGCCATTTGTACGTTTGGTCGGGCATATGGCAAGGTATGGGCTGGGGCACTATCCTTTATGTTGCTGCACTTGCGGCGGTTTCGCCCGAACTTCACGAAGCGGCGAAAATCGACGGTGCATCCCGTTGGAAACGCGTTTTGCATGTAGATATTCCTACAATTTTACCGACTGTATCCATTATGTTTATTTTGCGTAGCGGTTCTATCATGTCGGTTGGTTATGAAAAGGTTTATCTTATGCAGAACTCTCTTAATATTAATAAATCAGAAGTTATTTCGACCTACGTTTATAAATACGGTTTGGCGAAAAACAAGATGTCTTACGGTACTGCCGTATCTTTGATGAACTCACTTATTAATACTGCAATGGTTGTTTTTGTTAACTTCCTTGCAAACTGGTTCTCAGACGGCGAAGCCGGATTGTTCTAAGGGGGTGCGGTAAATGAAAAATCCTAATAGAATTAAAGATACAGCAGGTGACCGCGCCTTACAGGTTTTTACTACGGTAATGCTCGTTCTTTTGTTCGTTATCGTTGGTTATCCGGTTGTTTACGTTGTTTCCTGGTCGTTCTCGGACGGTAAAGCCTTGGAAGCCGGTCGTGTATTCTTGTTGCCGATCGACCCGACACTTGCAGGTTATAAGTTCGTATTCGGATACAGTCAGATTTGGCAGGGCTTCAAAATGTCCCTTTTCTACACTGTTTTCGGTACTTTAATCAATATGGTACTTTCAATTATGTGTGCATATCCGCTGTCCCGTCCGGACCTTCCCGGTAAAGGCATTTACACCAAGATTTTGGTATTTACAATGCTTTTCGGTGCGGGTATGATTCCTAACTACATTTTGAAGTCTAAGTTAGGTCTTGTTAACACTATTTGGGTTATACTTATTTCAGGCGCTATGAGTATTCATAATATGATTATTATTCGTACGTCCTTTAAAACAAGTATTCCTCCCGAACTTTTTGAAGCAGCAAAAATTGACGGCGCAAATGACTTTATTTGCCTTGCAAAAATTGCTGTTCCGCTTGCAAAACCGACTCTTTCGGTTATCACTCTTTACTATGCAGTTGCACACTGGAACAACTACTTTACCGCAATGATTTATTTGCGTAATCAAAAATTGTTCCCGTTGCAGGTTGTTTTGCGTGGTATTCTTACCGCAGGTGAAACAATTGATGCAAGCAGTGTTAGTGAAACAATGCAGGCACAACTTAAAAACGGTACAGAACAGATTAAATATGCTCTTATCGTTATATCCACCGTTCCGGTTCTTATCCTTTACTTTATCGTACAAAAGTACTTTAAGAAGGGCGTAATGATTGGCTCGGTTAAGGGTTAATAAGTTAATTAAAGCACGCCGAAAGGCGTGCTTTTTCTTTATCTTTTTTTGCAAAATAAAGACGGTTTAAGTAATTCTTAAACCGCCTTTTAATATTATTTATCAATTATTTTATTTGGATTGTTTTTCTCTTTTTCGCGTTCTTCTTTGCGCTTTCTTTTTTCTTCTTTTTCGTCATAATCGGGATTTTCGATTTTCTTGTACGGAACTTCCATTCTTGAACTGCTTATTAAAAATGCAAAGGAGAAATAAATGCCAAGCCATAACGGTGCGCCCCAAAAGAGTATATAAGTGTTCAGAAGCGCTAAACCAACAGGCAGCCAAACAAGTGCGGTTATTATTACCGATTTAATAGGGAAGGCAAAGGTCATTATTATTCCGTTTCTTACAAGTTGCATTTTAGTACAGTCGAATTTAGAGTGAAACATTGCTATTTGCGAAAAAAGCATAAACAAAATTACACATCCGACAATTGCGACAACAGCAGGAACTTTCGCATCGATTTTTGTGGCATAAATAAAGTAAATGCTGTATCCTAAAAGTAAAATAGCTATAAGGAATATTAACCATATAACCGTAATTTTTAAAAATCCGTTCTTAAATCCTTTAAAAAATGATTTTGTCGGGGTTTTGTCACCGTCACGGTCGGTAACATTACGCAGTCCCGTGTACAGTCCTGCTTGCGCCGCACCGATAGTAATAACCGGTATGCAACATAGGGCGTAAATTACATTTAAAATAATTAAATCGCCCGTAATTCCCAAATAATACATAAATTTGGATTCAGGGTCAAATAATCTCATTTTTTTCCTCCATTTTAATGTACTTTTATTTTACAATAAAATACGAATAAAAGCAATATGTTTTTTTAGCCAATTCGTACAAAATATCAAAACAATAATAAGTTTAAATATTAATTTCAAAATAAATCTTTATGTAATTACTACAAAGTTATAACTGATATAACAAAAGACAATATACACAAAACAAATAGACAAAATTTGTATATTTTTTTTATAATTGTTTTATTGATTTTATTTACTTTTTATTATATAATATGATAGCAAAAATGGGGATAGTAGCGTAAGAGTGTTTCAAGTAAACCGTAAATGCTGATAAAACGGTTAAAATGCCGGCCGCAAAATCTTGTAATACTTTTCGCTGTTAAGTTCTTATTTATTATTTTTGTAAAGGAGATTTTTATGAAAAGGATTATTGCAATCATCATGACAATTTGTATGGTTCTTTGTGTTGCTGCTTGCGGTGAAAGTTCTGAGAAGAAAACCGCTGATGCTACATCTGCAAAAACAGTTAAAGATGTTAAAATTGAGGACCAACACAAAGGGAAATTCAGGGTAGGTTACGGCAGAGAAATTATTATGCCGGACGATTCCGTTCCGCTTGCAGGTTACGGTAATACCTCAAAAAGATTGTCAACAGGATATCTTGATGAACTTACCATAAGTTGTACTGCGATATCCGATGAAAAGAACAACACCGTTCTTCTTTTTGCTGTTGACCTTATCGGTATTTCCGATAAAAATATTGCAGTATGGTCAGAAATCATCACAAAGGCAACGGGCATTAAACAAGCAAACATTATATTTAAC
>JAZLFY010000028.1:0-1654 GCA_045616025.1 Acutalibacteraceae bacterium
TTTAAATGTTATCAGAACGGTTAATAATAAGACTAATTCCACATCCGTTACTGTCGGCAATATCTATTTGGCGGCAAATACGTCGTTTACCTTAAACGGCGGTGTTGTTTCGGGCGGAACTGCAACCCCCTACGGCACAATTACCGTTGATGCAAACGGTAACAAGAGCGGCATTGATACCGGTAATAAAGACTTTACCGTATCGGGCGGTATGTTCTATACAACCTCAAACACGCACCTTACCGTAAACGGCGGTACAATAACCGGCGGTAAAGCAAACGGCGGTGTCGGCGGTAATATCGTTACTTCTGCAAGCAATGGTGTTATTACCGTAAACGGCGGTGCAATAACAGGCGGTGTGTCTATACCCCAAACCTATTCAAACGGTAAAAAAGAGGGGGGACACGGCGGTAATATCTATTCTTCCGGTCCTATATATATGAACGGCGGAGAAATATCCGGCGGTGTTGCTTATAATGCAGGCGGCGGCAACCTTTCCATGAATAAAGCCGGCTCGAAACTTATTATGACCGGCGGAGTTATTAAGAACGGCAGCAGTCCGGTTGCCAATAAGGGTAATATTTGGTTTTGGAATTCAGCAGGCGCAACCAAGAACGAAACGGAAATGATAGACGTTCTTGATATGTCGGGCGGCTTAATTACCGAAGAAGCAGGATATGTTCATCCTGCCGGTATGTCGGGCGGCGGTGCATATATCGCCAAAAAGGATAAAACCACCGATGCAAAGGGTGTTACAACCTATTACAATTCACGCTTTAATGTTCGCGGCACTGCCAAGATTTACGGTGCAAACGAAATCGGCGTTAACTTTGAAAGCGGCAAATATCTTGTTAACGGTTCTCCGCTTTCGGGGGATGCACAGGTTGCTATTAAGACACTTGGACTCTTTACAAAGGATAAATCTTATAAGAAATATTATACTTCCGCAATAAACGGCGGAAAGATTGTCGAATCGAAAGACGGTCTTGTAAATGTTAAGGCCAAGACACAGTACTGTGATGTCTGCAAACAAACAGTTGAATTTGTTGCGGTTACAAGTGCAAATTATCTTATTCAGGAAAGCGGTCACTATTATTTAGACAGCAACTTCAAGAGTACCGGACAACTTGAAATAAGACCTAACGGCAAATTAACCGAAGAAATCGCCAAAGAAGATGCGATTGATGTTACACTTGACCTTAACGGAAAAACCCTTAATGTAACCAACCGTGCTTTGGCAGTTCAAATGTACTGTAATCTTAATTTGTATGATTCGGTAGGTACAGGTCAAATAACAACAAATGCAACCAAGAACACCGAGAACAGTTACTTTGCTTTGCTTCGCGCAAATGCAACTGTCAGTATGTATTCGGGAACGGTTGATTTAAGCAATGTTGTAACCACATCAAGCGGTGCGGGCTCAATAATCAATAAGGATACAACCTTTAATTTGTACGGCGGTAAGATTATCGGCGGTACTGTAAGTAAGGGCGGCGTATTCAATGTTTTGGGTAATCTTAACCTTTACGGCGGTGAAATCACCGGCGGTAAGTCAACCTCAAATCTCGGCGGTAACATCTATGTTGATTCAAGTGCCGTTGTTAAAGCGGAAAATAATGTTAAGGTAACCGGCGGAACCGACAATTCGGGTAAG
>JAZLFY010000029.1:0-2047 GCA_045616025.1 Acutalibacteraceae bacterium
CTGCGGATTTCTTCCTGCAAGACCGGATATAATTGACTCGTCACTTGTTGCAGCGCTCATTTCTTCCGCTTCCTGCATTTCCGTAACTTCAGATACAAGTTCCGAAAGTTCCGGTATTATACCCTGCGGCAACCGTTTAAGGTACTGCGCTTTGTCAATTATCTTATTTGAAAAGAGCGAGTCAAGTGTTGCAATGGTTGTCGGAACAGACCATATCGGCGACGAGCCGACATCTATTTTTGTTGTAATAACAAGATTTTTATATCTTTCCGCACGGAACGGTATATACTGAACTCCGTTAGAGTCGGAAATCTTTAATTGACGGTTATCGTATTTATGTATGAAGAAATCGCAACAGATACGGGCGAAATCTTCAATGAAATCATAAAAACGGTTTGCGTATAACTGCATTGGTTGTAATGCCGCTTCTCGCATTTGAATAAGTGCAGACGCATTATCGGGTTTTACATTACCGAGTGCGGCGTCATTTGCGCCGCTATCCGACAGAGTATTTGCCGACAATTCATTTACGGTATTCTGTAACTGTGGCGAAAATACCGGCGGTACAACATAAGATATTGCACCCCGTACATCTTCCGTTGTTCCGTATACCTTGAACATCTGCCCCGGCTCATTGGTTATATCGTCTTTAATTACATCGCCGTTTGCGACAAGTATCGGCATACCGTTCTTCATAATTGCCGCAACATTGGCAGAATAAGCACGGTTAATAGCAATTTGGTTAGGTATCAAGTATGTAATTTCACTTTCACCGTAAGCACAATTCTTTCTGTTTTCCCAATTCATTTTTGCTATTGGATAAAGGGATATGTCTAAATCCCACGGTTTACGGATTATGCATTTTTCGGTTGTCTTGACTGCTTTAACCGTGTAATCTTCGCCGTTTTCGTTCCACTCTTTATATAGTTTTGTAACCACCGTAACCCTTTTGTTGTTGGTCGGCTCGGTGTTATTGGTATCCATAAAGTAACTTGTTTCGTTATCGGGTTTAATAAGGTGTTCTGCGTCTTTGACTCCGTTCTTCTTTGCTTCACGAATAACATCGTCAATGTATAACCTTTGGGATATGATAATGTACGGTTGCGACTGCACATCGTCATTGTTCGGGTCACCAAAGGTTATATTTTCTATGTCAAGAACTTCGCAGGCAACATCGCCGGTTATTCTTTTTTTCTTGCCCTCGTCGGCATAAAGTCCGGTCTTAATTGCACTATCCCAATATACATAAAGTATTCCCGTGCCGGAAACATAGGCATTATGCAATGCCTGCGCTTTCTTTTTGTCAAGTTTAAGTCTTTCGGCGGAAAGATTGAAGTAATCCGACATTGCAGACATTACCGCCGAAATTTCAAGGTCGGACGGTGTATCGTTCTGTACGAAATACTCCTCCGACATCCGCGCCAAAGCGGTGCGCTTTGCGTTATTATCTGCAATATCGGTAATACCGTCGGCAGAGTAATTCACGGCAATGGGCGCCGCCGTAACCATCGACTGCTTGAATTCGCCTATGCGCCTTACAAGGTTTCGCCTTACAAGCGGTCTGTCCTCGCCGCACTGTGCACCGTACCAATGGTCGCCGACATAGAAGCGCTCATTAATTTTCGCTTGTTCAAATAGACCTTTTTTGCCTAAATTGGACTTATATTCAATGCCGCTTCTATACTCGGAAAATATTGACTTGGGTGTAATCTTACACTGCTTCATTGTATTTTACTTCCTTTTCTTCGGTTTCGGGGTTTCTGCCTTTTTCTCTTCTTTCACTTTCTTTGGTGTTCTTATCGTGTATCCTTGTTCAAGTAATCTGTCGCGTTCCCTTGCAGTAGTCACTAACTTGGATAAGTTCCCGTGAGGGTTTGTCATTTTAATCATTTATAAACCTCCTTAACGGCAAAAAAGGGGCTGTAATAAAACAGCCCCAATTCCGTATAAATTAGGTGGTTGCATAAAGCGCATAAATCGAGCCACGAGCAGACTTCTTAACAAGCGCATCATAATATATACGATAATCGAATTTATATGCGTCTGC
>JAZLFY010000030.1:0-21083 GCA_045616025.1 Acutalibacteraceae bacterium
CTCGCATATCCATTATAACACCCATTTTAAATTCTGCACTATATTTTTTGTTTATTCTTCTTGTTTTTTCCATAAAAATATGCACCTCCAAAAGTGTCTAACTTTTGGGGTGCATATCAAATATGCGTTCCGTTTTATATAGCGCCGCAGGCACATTAATTTGTGCGAAGCACAACTTCGTTTGTCCGTAAGGACAACTTCATTGCCGTCAGGCACTTCATTGTTCAAAAAGAACACTTCGTTTGTCCGTAAGGACAACTTCATTGCCGTCAGGCACTTCATTGTTCAAAAAGAACACTTCGTTAAAAAAGCCGCCCCAAGGGCGGCTTTTTATCCTTGCATTGAATTTGCCGACATATAATCGTAAATAAATTTGCCGTGGTGTTGTTCCTGACCTTGAATTTGGTTTAAAAGTTTACGCGCATTATGGTCGGTAAACTCGAAAACACAGGTGTTATAAAGTCCCGATGCCTGCTTTTCGGCGGCGAGCAAATCGTTGCACAAATATGCATCGTTTTTCTTGTCCTTTGTTTCTCTTGCGGTGTAGGTTGCCTTAAATGTTTTTTGCTTTTTGCCCGAATTTTGATTGCCGCTTTGTGTTTTCGGCACTCTGCCTTTTTCAAGCGAACACAACATGTTATAGTGGTTCTGTTCAACGGCGGAAAGTTCGGTAAAAAGTTTTGAAAGTTGACTGTCTTTGGCACTGCTTGCGTGTTTTGAATACTTTTCGGCGCAGAGCATTTCCTGTGTTTTAAGGTCCTTTAAAAGTGTACTTTCTTTCTGTGTCAGTTGCATAAAATTTCTCCTTAAATAAAAAATAGTGCTGTCATCTGATAGATAACAACACTATTTTGTGTAGAATTTTATGTTTTATGTATCAGCCGTTAAGGGTATCGGCAAAGCGCAAAAATGCGGCTTTACCATCTTCGTCACGCTTGAAAACGCCGGCACATTCAAGCACCTTTTCAAATACGGTGCCGATTTCTTTTTCAATTATTCCGTCTATGTTCTCGCTCGTCAAATTGTATTTCTGCTTAATTTCGTTTGCCCAGTCGGCGTGTATATTAAGTGTTTGGTCGGCATAAATATCACGGTTTTCAAGAAGTGCGGTTTTAAGCGCCTCCATTTCACCTTTAAGACGGGCAGGCAAAACGGCAAGTCCCATAACCTCAATAAGTCCGATATTTTCTTTCTTTATGTGTTGCAGTTCTTCGTGGGGGTGGAAAACACCCAAGGGATGTTCTGCGCTTGTAATGTTATTGCGAAGCACCAAATCAAGTTGATAAACCCCTGCAATTTTACGGGCAATAGGTGTAACGGTGTTGTGTTTCTCCCCCTCGGTTTCGGCAAAAATTCCAACCGTTTCGTCGGTGTAGTTTTCCCACTTTTCGAGAACTTTTGTGCCGAGTTCTATAATTCTTTCTGAATCGGTACCGCAAAGACGGATTACCGACATAGGCCATTTTAAAATACCTGCCGTAACATCTTCAAAGCCGGCAATTTTAATAGGCGTTTCAATAGCCGCCTTTGCCATTGCAAAGGTGTATCTTCCGCCCTGAAAATGCGAGTGACTTAAAATTGAGCCGCCGACAATGGGAAGCCCCGCATTTGAGCCGATAAAATAATGCGGAAACAGTTTTATAAAATCGAAAAGTTTTTTAAAGGTTGTACCGTTCATTTCCATAGGTATATGTTCGCCGTCAAAAACGATACAATGCTCATTATAATAAACATAGGGCGAATACTGCCAGAACCAGTCTTTGCCGTTTATCTTTACCGGTATTACACGGTGATTTTGCCGTGCGGGGAAATTGCCCCTGCCGGCATAACCCTCACACTCTTTGCAGAGCAGACATTTCGGGTAACCCGACTGCGGCGCGGTTTTGGCGGCAAGAATTGCCTTTGGGTCTTTTTCGGGTTTTGAAAGATTTATTGTAATATCAAGTTCACCGTACTTTGAAGCATAAGTCCACTTTTTGTCCTTTGCAACACGGTAGGTGCGGATATAATCGCTGTTTTTGGAAAGTTCGTAATAATATTCGGTCGCTTCACGGGGCGACTGTTCGTATTTTTCCCAAAATGTCTTTGTAACCTCGGACGGACGGGGAAGCATAATTCCCATAAGTTTTGTATCAAAAAGGTCGCGCGCAGTCACCGAGTCTTCAATTATCCCCGATTTTACGGCATAATCCAAAAGTTCGCCCAAAGTTTCTTCCAAATTGACATTTTCGTAGTTTTCAAAATCGGTTATCTCGTCAATGCAAAGCGCACCGGCAAGCAGATTTGTTATGTAAATTTCGTCACGGTCTTCAAAAAATCCCTTTTCTTTTCCGTAACAAACAAGTTTTCTGAGTGCTGTTTTTTCCATATAATCACCAAACTTTATAATTTTAAAAAGTAAGCCGCCATTTGGCGGCTTGTAAGTTTTATTGGAAAGTGGGTACGCAGTCGGTATTGTTAATGCAAACCCAAGAAGAGCCGGGGTTAACATTAAGCGGTGCGCCGTTTTGGTCGGTAAATGTGAAACTTGCGCTGCCTGCACCCTTACTCCAACGGATAGGCGTATATGTGCCGTTTACTGCATAATAACCCTCGCCGCTGTCAAGATAAACCTGACGGTGTGTGCCGTCGGGATAATTGGTAATGGTGGTAAGTAAAACAAAAATATTTTTAAACTGAATTTTTTCTTTTGTTTCGTAATCAACCGAAACTTTGCCCTTTGCACTTCTGTAATAAAGACCGTTTTCGGGGTCATAAGTAAATGTCTGACCGTACTGAACGGCAGTGTTTACAACATTGGCAACATTACCTGCAAAGGATACGGGAGCATCTTCTTTTGCAAAGGTTGCAAAGGTCTGCGGTTTATCGGTTGTGGTGCGTTTAAAGGTTTTGGTTATGGTTTCCCAAGCGCTGTCACCGAAACCGAAAAGGGTGTGTTCCCAAGCAAGACCGTTAGGTATTCGCTTGCCGCAGTTACCGGTATCAACGGTTATATGGTCAATATCTTTAAGGTGCGGCGCACAGTATGTCGGGTCCTGACCGTGGTGCAGATAAACGGCATCGTGACCGAGTGCAAGTTCAACAAAGGGGAAACGCGCGGAACGCACCGAGCCGATTTTCCCGACCTTTGAAATATCTTTAAATACCGCCATAAGACGGGTTTCTCTGCCCTCAACTTCGGTTTCATAAACTATATCGGCATTTTTAACACCGCACTGTACCGCTTGTGCAATATATGTATTGTTAACCATAATCGCAACGGGACGGCGGTCGTAAAGTGTTTTATCAAAGCCCGAAACACCCGTAAGCGGATTAAAGGTTTTGGGGTCAATTACCGGCTCACTTGAAACAACCTCTGACGAAACGGTTTTCTTTTTTGTTTTCTTTTTGCCGCATCCTGCAAAACAGAATACCGTAAGGGTTGCCGCAAGAGTTAAAGCAATTATTCTTTTTAACATAAATTTTTCCTCCGAACTATGTATAAAGTATATAGCGAAATCCAACATACTTTATATGGTATATACATTGTAACACTTAAGGTTATCTTTTTCAAGAAAAATATATTTAAAAAAATAAAAATATTTTGACGATTTAGGTTGAGAATAATAAAATTTTGTGGTAGAATAAAAATGTATAATTATGTTCGGGAAGTGTTTTTTTGAAAAATACGGTTTATCTTGATAACAGTTCCACGACAAAACCGTGTGAAGCGGCGGTGTCTGCCGTAAAACGGGTTTTGGAAGAAAATTGGGGAAACCCGTCAAGTTTGCATATTTTGGGGTTTAATGCCGAGCGTGAAGTTGCCGCCGCGCGTGAGTCGGTTGCCCGTATAATCGGTGCAAAGGCAGACGAAATATATTTTAATTCCTGCGGTACAGAAGGCGATAACACCGCCATTATCGGCGCCGCCCTTAAAGGCAGAAAAAGGGGCAACCGTATTGTCACTACATCCATAGAACACCCTGCCGTACTCCAAACGGTAAAACGGCTTGCCGAGGACGGTTTTGAGGTAGTTTACATAAAACCCGATAAATGCGGGGCTATAAGCGAAAAAGATTTAGAAAACGCCATAAACGAAAAAACAATACTTGTAAGTATTATGCTTGTAAATAACGAAGTCGGAAGCATTATGCCGGTATCGGCGGCGGCAAGAATAATTAAAGAAAAGGGCGCACCTGCTTTACTGCATACCGATGCGGTGCAGGCATTCGGCAAACTGCCGTTTAAGGTGTCGGACCTCGGTGTAGATTTACTGACCGTAAGCGGTCATAAAATTCACGCTCCCAAAGGCGTGGGCGCACTCTACATTAAAAAAGGCGTCAACATAAAACCGTATATTGTGGGCGGCGGTCAGGAAAAAGGTATGCGCTCGGGCACCGAAAATGTTCCGCTTATTGCCGGTTTCGGTGCGGCGGTTGAGCAACTGCCCGACATAAAAGCGCAACTTGAAAAGCAACAGCAACTCTGCTGTTACGCAAAGGAAAAGCTTACCGCTATGGGCCTTATTATCAATTCGGGCGAAAATGCCCTGCCCTATGTTTTAAATGTTTCGGCGGTAGGTTATAAAAGCGAAACGCTTTTACATTTTCTTGAAAACGACGGAATTTTCGTTTCGTCGGGTTCTGCCTGCTCAAAGGGAAAGGGCAGTTATGTTTTAAGTGAAATGGGACTTGACCGCAAAATTGCCGACAGTTCAATAAGAATAAGTTTTTCAAGATACAACGACAAAGAGGATGTTGACCTTTTGTGCGACTCGCTTAAAAGGGCAACCGCCACAATAAGGAAGGCAAATGTATGAAGGAAGTAATACTTATCAAAAACGGCGAACTTGCCCTTAAAGGTTTAAACCGTTCGGTTTTTGAAGACAAAATGATAAATTGTATAAAAAGACGGTTTAAAGACTTGGGCGAAGCGAAAATATACAAATCGCAGTCAACCGTTTATATAGAGCCGCAAAGTCCCGACTTTTCCATTAGTGAGGCAACCGAAAGACTTAAATATGTTTTCGGTATTGCGGCATATTCAAGAGCAGGTGTTTGCGAAAAAGATTTTGAAAAAATAATGGAATTTGCACCCGAATATCTTGAAAGCACATTAAACAAAGTAAAAACTTTTAAGGTAGAGTCCAAAAGGGCAGACAAAAACTTCCCCTTTAAATCTCCCGAAATTTCGGCGGAACTGGGCGGCAGAATACTTGATAAATTTTCACACCTTACGGTTGATGTACATAATCCCGACATTACGGTAAATGTTGAAATAAGGGAAAACGGCGCATATATTCACGGTGAACAGTTAAAGGGCGCAGGCGGTCTTCCGACAGGAACGGCAGGCAGGGCGCAGGTGCTGATTTCCGGTGGAATAGACAGTCCGGTTGCGGCATATCTTATGGCAAAGCGAGGGCTTAATCTTAATGCGGTGCATTTTGCATCACCGCCCTACACAAGTGTCCGTGCCGAACAAAAGGTTAAAGATTTACTTAAAGCGGTTGCAAAATACAGCGGAACGATAAAACTTGCTGTTGTACCCTTTACCGAAATTCAGGACGAAATGGCAAAAAAATGTCCCGAAGATTATTTTACACTTGTTATGCGCAGAATGATGATGCGTATTGCCTGCGAAATAAGTAAAACCGACGGATGCGGCGCACTTATTACGGGAGAAAGTTTAGGACAGGTTGCAAGTCAGACACTTTTATCCATTGCGGCGACCGACAGTGTTTCAAGTTTGCCGGTATTCCGTCCGCTTATTGGTATGGACAAAGAAGAAATCGTTACCGTTTCAAAGAAAATAGAAACATTTGAAACATCAATTTTGCCTTACGAGGACTGTTGCACCGTCTTTACTCCAAGACACCCGCACACAAGACCGAAACCGGGGCAATGCGAGGCGGCGGAAGAAAAACTTGATATAGCTCCGCTTATAAAACGCGCAATTGACGGAATTACCTACTGTTATATAGACTGATTTTGAAAGGAAGAAATTTTACTTATGGAAAACTTAAGGGTTGACGTAATTTATTACACCGTGCAAAGCGATTTTGAAATGGAATTTAATCTTGGCGGTTGCTGCCGTATGCGGTTGCTTACCGCCTGCACCGAAGACCGCAAAGCCCACCTAAAAGCGCTTTCTTATGCGGTAAGCCGAAGCAAAATAATACTTACCTGCGGACCGCTTTTCGGGCAGTCGGGACTTATATATATTACGGCAAAGGCGATAGGAAAAGACCTTATTAAGATAAACAATAAGGACTACGGCATTGCCGACGAGGGTGAAATTGAGATAATAAACGGCTCTTTGCCGCTTGTAACAAGTAACGGTATTTTCGGCGGATGCATTATCGAAAGCGGACCGCAAACACTTATTATGCTTTCGGAAAACCGTGCCATAAGAAAAGACATAATGCAAAACCTTATTCACCCCTACATTGAAGAAATAAGTTATCTTGATGTATCAAAGGGCTTACACAAAGAGCAGGCAGAAGAAACTTCCTTCCCCGAAACTGAGGGTGTTCCCGCACCGGTTGCCGAGGAAGTTCCGAGTGAGGAAATCATACCCGATGAGGCAACCGAAAACGAAGTCAATGAAGAGTCGGAAAACACGCAGGAAACGACCGGAACCGAAGCGGAAACAAACGACAGTGTTCCGCTTGTAAGTTTTGAAAGCGGTGAGCCTGAAAATCAAGAACAGACACAAGAAACCGATGAAGAAAAGCAGGAAGAAAAACCGGAAACTCCCGTAAAGGAAGAAACCCAAAAACCCACACCGCAAAAAGAAGAAAAATCGGCTTATACCCCCTTTGTTTTTGAGGAAGAAAACGAGGGCAACCCCGAAGACGGTTATTATGACGAAGATTATTATTTGGACGAAAATGCGAATAGCAGCAACAAAATCGCCGTATTTATTATTGTGGCTATGATACTTATAATTGCCGTCACACTTGGTTATATCTTTCTTTATCTGCCCTATAAAGAGGGTGTTTCCATTTCGGATTTTGCAAGAAAACTTTTTTCAAGTTTTGGTCTATAACAGATTTACGGAGGACATATTTTGGCATTTTTTAAAACCTATTTCGGGAAACTTGTAATTACATTTTTAATTTCAATGGTTCCCGTAATTGAACTTCGCGGCGCCGTTCCCTTTGCGGTTGCACAGGGGATTGACTACCGCATTGCCCTTGCGGTGGCGATAGTGGGAAATCTTGTTCCCGTGCCGTTCATTATAATTTTCATAAGGAAAATTTTTGCCCTTATAAGACGGTATATCCCTAAACTTGACGGGTTTATAAAGCGGCTTGAAGAACGGGCGGAAAAGAAATCCGAAAAGGTGCAAAAGTATGCCTTTTGGGGACTTTTCCTTTTGGTTGCAATTCCGCTTCCCGGTACGGGGGCATGGACGGGCGCACTTGTTGCGGCAATGCTTAATATGCGGCTTAAACACGCCTTCCCCGCCATTGCGCTTGGTGTTGTTACGGCAGGTGTTGTGGTTTCATTTGTTACCTACGGCGCAGGCGCACTGTTCTTTTAATAATAATTGATTTTTTAACCGGAACGAAAAAATTTCGTTTCGGTTTTTTTGTTTTTGCATAGTCTGTATGTAGGAGGGACTATATGGAAAATTTTGAAATTTACATAAACGAAATGCGCCAAATGCAAAAAAGAGCAAGTGCGGAAAAACCGAAAACCGAAAAAACGGAAGAAACCGACAGTTTCGGAAAACTTGAAATAATAGTAACCGCCGTAAACGGACTGTACCCCATAAAATCGGCAAAGGTTGATGTTTTTTCGGGAACGGGCGAAAGTGCAAAACCCGTAACCACCGTTTACACCGACACAAGCGGAAAAACGCCGCCGATTATTTTGCCGACACCCAAAAAATCGGTTTCGCAAAAACCGGACACGCAAGCCGTACCCTATGCACTTTATAATGTGCATGTGACCGCCGACGGATTTGTGGGGCAAACATTACTCGATTTATCGGTATTTTCGGGAGTAACCTCGCTTCAAAAGGTAAATCTTACCCTGCTTTCGGCAAGCGGTGTAAACCGTGAAGAAGTCCGTGACGAAATGCCGCACTACGATTTATAAGGAGGGCTTATGGCAGAAATATTATCACCCGTAATTCCGACAAATATAACGGTACATTTAGGGCCGCCCGACTCGGCAGCGGAAAATGTAACCGTGCCTTTTGCCGAATATGTAAAAAATGTTGCTTCTAACGAAATATATCCGACCTGGCCCGAAGAAGCACTTAAAGCAAACATTTATGTTATAACAAGTTATGTGCTTAACCGAATATACACCGAATATTACAGAAGCCGTGGATATGATTTCGATATAACAAGTTCCACCTCGGTTGACCAGTCCTTCCGCCCGGGTAATGAGATTTTTGAAAATATAAGTATGCTGACCGATAATCAGTTTAACTCTTATGTGGTAAAGGGCGACTCGGCAGAGCCGTATTTTACCGCCTTTTGCAACGGCACAACCACCACATGTGCAGGACTTTCACAATGGGGTAGTGTGTCGCTTGCAAACGAGGGGTTGACCGCCGCCGAAATTTTAAAAAGATATTACGGTGACGACATAAACATAGTGGAAAATGTGCCGGTTGGCGAAAATCTTGAATCTTACCCCGGTTTTCCGCTTTCGCTCGGTTCGTCGGGTAATGCCGTTAAATTAATTCAGATTTGGCTTAACCGCATAGGCAGAAATTATCCCGCAATACCGAATATAGAAAGCACCGACGGCATTTTCGGTGTTGATACGGAAAACGCCGTGCGCAAGTTCCAACAGATTTTTTCCCTGCCCGAAACGGGTGTGGTGGACAATGCCGCTTGGTACAAAATAAGACGGTATTATAACGCCGTAAAATCGCTTTCCGATTTGTTTTCGGAAGGGGTAAAACTTGACGAAATAGAAGTGCCCTATCCCCGTACCGCAATAACCGAGGGTGACACGGGTATTGCGGTGCTGACCGTTCAGTATTATTTGCAGGTTTTAAGTTATTTTAACGGTAATTTAAAACCCCTGCGCCGAACGGGTGTTTATGATACGGCAACAACCGAAGCGGTAAAGACCTTTCAAAAGGTTTACGGCATAAACCAAACGGGAAATGTAGGGGTGCAAACCTGGGTAAAAATTAACGAGATTTACCGTGATATACTTGCATCTCTGCCCGAAAATTATAACGCACCCTACGCTAAATATTATCCGGGTTATGTATTAAGTTACGGTCAAACCTCCACCGATGTTGAGGACTTACAGCAATACATTACCGCCGTGTCGGGAAAATATAACGAGGTGTCGCCCCTGCCGATTACGGGATATTACGGCGACCAGACACGCGCGGCGGTCGAGCAACTTCAAAAGATATACGGCATTGAGGTAAGCGGTGTTGTAGGACCCGTAACCTGGGGCGCAATAGCCGACGATTATAATAAGTCCTTTTAGTATTTTTATTTTTTTGCCGTACATAATAAAAATATGGAAAAAGAAAGATTTTACACAAACGAAAGTTTTAAAGACAAACATTTAAGCGGTAATTTTAATGACGATTTATCCTTTTTTGACTCTCTGTTTAAAAAGGACTGTACCTACCGCACAAGAAAGGTGAAAATTGCAGGCACAAATCATTTATGCGCCCTGCTTTTTCTTGACGGTATGAGCAGCAGTAATGCCGTGGCAAGCGATATTATCCGTTCGGTTTTTATGGCAAAAGCAAAAAAAGACTTTGTCCCCACACCCGAATATTTAAGCGAAAACATTGTATATACGGGGGAAACTAAAACCACCTCCTCTATTGCCGATATGTTAAGGGCGATTATGTACGGCGACACGGTAATAATTATAGAAAACCAAACAAGCGCTCTGATTTTAAACACCAAGGGCTTCCGTTTTCGCGGTGTGAACGAGCCGCCCGACGAAAGGGTTGAAACGGGACCTCGCGAGGGGTTTGACGAGGTTGCGCTTTTAAATGTTTCGGCAATAAGGCGGAAACTTCAAACCCCCGATTTCTGTTGCGAGGTACTGCGGCTCGGTCGCAGAAGCGATACACTTGTTATGGTGTGTTATCTTGAAAGTCTGGCAAGCAGGGAACTTGTCCGTTTAGTGAAAAACCGCATTAAAAAAATAGATATAGACGGCATACTTGACAGTAACTATATTGCCGAAAGTATCCGCGACCGCAAGTTTTCGCCATTTAAAACAATAGGCAGTACAGAGCGCCCCGACACGGTTGCCGCACGGCTATTAGAGGGCAGGGTTGCGATTGTGGTGGACGGCACACCGGTTGTGCTTACCGCCCCATATCTTTTCTCGGAAAACTTTGAGGTGGACGAGGACTATTACCAAAACTTTTTGGTTGCAAACATCGGCAGAACGGTGCGGATTTTGTGCTTTGTTCTGTCGGCGTTTGCGCCGGGAATTTTTGTTGCGCTTTCCTGCTTTCATATAGGACTTTTGCCGACAAATTTCGCAATATCTCTTTTGCGGCTTCGCACCGCCGTTCCCGTTTCAAGCGTGGGCGAGTGCCTTTTGCTTATTTTTGCCTTCGAAATATTAAAGGAAGCAGGCGCCCGTGCCGCAAAAAGCACGGGGCAGGCGCTTAGCATTGTCGGCGGTCTTGTGGTGGGACAAGCCGCAAGCGAAGCAGGAATAATAAGTGTACCTATGCTTATTGTTGTTGCGCTTTCCTGCCTTTGTTCGGTTGCCGTTCCACGACTTAAAGCGGCGGTTTTTTATCTTAGACTTATAAACCTTTTGGCGTGTGTATGTGTAGGCATTGTCGGGTTTTTTACCGTGTCGGTTTTAACACTTATTTATATTTTTTCAATAAAATCGTTTACGGCGGACTATACCGACTCGCTTAAAAAGACCGATTTTCAAAGTTTAAAGGACACCGTTTTCCGTGCGCCGTGGTACAAAATGATTAAAAGACCGCACTTTAATATAAACGCAAAAAGGCAGGACACAAAAAAATGAAAAAGATAATTATTTTGTTTTGCTTAATATCCTTTACCCTTTGCGGTTGCGGATATATTAACCCCGACGAACAGTATATGGTGTCGGCAATAGGTGTTGAGGAAAAAGGGGCGCTTACCCTTTATGCCGAAACGGTATCTATCGGCACCGACAAGTCCACCGCCGAGCCGAGAGTTTTTAAAGCAAGCGGAAAAACGGTTAAAGACACGATTAAAAATCTGCAAAACGGTTGCGCCAAAAGTTTAATTCTTGACCATTGCGCCGTAATAATTTTAGACAGTAATTTAAGTAATGAAACAAAAACAGAGGTTTTCTCCTTTTGCAAAAAGGAAAAAAGTTTTAACATAAGCGCCTGCGCCGTAAAAACCGACAACATTGAAAAACTGCTTTCCTGCACACCCGAAACGGCAACGGTCGGTTATGATATTTACGGAATTTTAAAGCAAAAAAAGATTAGCAAAGAAGCCAAAATTTTTAAAGGTATCGGCGGTAAAATACAACTTTACACGGTAAACCGAAAGAACGATACGCCGACTTTAATATATGAGGAACAAAATGGAAAATAGAGATTTCAGAAAACATACCCTTTGCCTATGTGCGGCGTTTTCTATCGGGAACAGTTTAATTTTTCTTCCAAGAGGCAATATAACCGAAACGCTTATCGGTGCCGCTTTCGGTTTTATTTTGCTTTTCGCGGCAGCAAATTTAAGCGAAAAGGTGATAAATCACCCCGTCTTTTGCGCCGTGCTTTGTATTTTTTCGCTTGTTGAAGCAATTATTCCGTTTTTGTGGCTTACCGACTTTTTAAAAGCAGATTTCCTGCAAAGCACACCAAAATTCTTTATTTTTTTGGCAGTGATTTTATGTATTTTCTTTTTGTCACGGGCGAAAAAATCGGCGCTCTTTAAATTTTCGCTTGTGTCCTTTACGGTCACGGCGGTTTTCCGTGCCGTTTTAAGCATACTTTTAATCGGCAATTCGACACTTGATAATATTTTTTCGGCGTTGTTGCCGCTGACAATTGACGGAACGCTAAAATCTGTTTACACCTTTTTGCCTGCTTTAATTGTAATGATTTTTATAAGGTACCAAAACGAAAGCAAGAAATTCGGGTTTTTGGGATTTTCTTTGTCGGTTTCGCAAATAGTGGGGTTTACTTTTCTTACTTTCGGTGTTTTCGGCGGCGGAACACACCAATTTACCTATCCGCTTACCGCCGCCATAAGTTGCACGAATTTAGGCACGGTTTTTACACGGCTTGACACAATAATTTATGCACTTATATTCTTATGCTCGGTAATAAAAAGTGCCGTATGTTTTAAAACCGCAAAAATTACCTTTTTAAAAACATTTTATCATTGTTGACTTAAAAGAATAATTACCTTATAATTAACTTGAAAATATTTTTCAGGAGAGTTTTTTATGGACAATTATTTGAATTACAGTTACGAAGACTTAAAGCGCTTTTGTGAAGATGCTTTCCCGAAGTTCGGCTACACAGAAGAAGAAGCAAAAATTATTACCGATGTTTTACTTCTTGCCGACCTTTACGGTATTGAATCTCACGGAACACAGCGCCTTGTCCGTTATTATAAGGACATTGTAAAAGGTCTTATTAAGGTTGACGCAAAACCCGAAGTTGTTTTTGAAACGCCCGTTTCCGCCGTTATTGACGGTCACGACGGTATCGGACAGATTATAGGTTACAAAGCAACCAAACTTGCCATTGAAAAGGCAAAGAAAACAGGTATTGCCTGCGTTGTTGTTCGCAATTCCACCCACTACGGTATTGCAGGTTACTATGCAAAAATGGCATGTGATGAGGGACTTATCGGCATTTCCACCACCAACACCACCGCAATAATGGTACCCACCTACGGCAGAAAAGCATTGCTCGGTACTAACCCCGTTGCAATTGCCTGCCCGGCAGAGCCGTATCCCTTCTTCTTTGATGCCGCAACAACGGTTGTAACACGCGGTAAACTTGAAGTTTACAATAAACTTGATAAACCCTTGCACGAAGGTTGGGCAATTGATTCAACCGGTAACGGCAGTACCGATGCCGCAAAGGTACTTTCCTGCATTTCCAATGCCGAGGGCGGCGGTATTCTTCCGCTTGGCGGCATTTCGGAAGACAGCGGAAGCCATAAGGGTTACGGTTGGGCAATGTTTGCCGAACTTTTCTCCTCTATCCTTTCGCTCGGCACTACCTCAGATATGACCAATATCGGCGGCAAGGGCGGTATCTGCCATGGTTTTATCGTTATTGACCCCAAGATTTTCGGCGACAAAGATAAAATTATCGCTCATTTCTCCGAATATCTTGAAAAACTCCGCAATTCACCCAAAGCAGAGGGACAAGACCGCATTTACACCCACGGTGAGAAAGAGGTTGAAGCAATGGCAGACCGTATGAAGAACGGCATTAATGTCAACAAAAACACCGTTGCCGAAATGCGCGATTTGGCAGAATATCTTAAAATGGATGTTGTGTCCTATTTGGGCGAAGAAGCACTTAAAATCGAGGGCAAAAAAAGTATATACGGTTAATAAAATGCAAAACAAGACTCGGGTTTGCGGAGTGTTTTCAGAACACTCCGCAGCGAAATAAATCCCTATCGGGATTTTCGATATGTACTTCGTACTCGATATGTCCTGCGGACACGATATGCGCTACGGCGCAAGAGGTATTTATTTCATATCGAATTTCTGCGACAGCAGAAATATATCGAAATTTGCGAGAGCAAATTATATCGAGTTTGCCAAAGGCAAACATATCGCTAAAACATTTTGATAAAAAGAAAAGAACAGACTGACAATAACTGTGGTCTGTTCTTTTTAATGCAATTTTATTTTCAGTCTTCCGTTTTCGGCTCAATTTTTCCGTAAAGCGGGAAAGCATTGCTGTCGCTTCTCGGCTCTCTTGCCGGAGATTCAACACGGTTTGACTGATGACCTCTGTTTCTTCTGCGGTCATATCTGCCGCCTCTGTCCCTGCGAGGACGGTCAAAGCGAACATCGTTTACACTTTGTCCCTCCAAAACAATTACAACACGGCGGTTTTCACCCTCACCGACAGATGCGGAGGTTACACCCTCTATCGACTGAACGGCGGTGTGAATAATTCTTCTCTCATAGGGGTTCATCGGCTCAAGTGCCTTGCCCTTACCGTTTTTGATTACATTTGCGGCAACTCTGTTTGCAAGAGAAGTCAATGTATCTTCTCTTTTTTCACGGTAATTGCCGATGTTAAGTGTCACCTTATAATAACCGTTACCGTCACGGCAAACAAGAGAGGATAAATGTTGAAGTGCATCAAGCGTTTCGCCGCGGCGACCGATAATTACACCAAGTCCCTCACCCTCAAGAAGAATGAGCGCGCCGTTTTCTTTTTCGGCAACCTTAATTTCGGTATTTTCACAACCCAAACTGTCAAGTATGGTTTTTAAATATTCAACCGCTTTAAGCGCCTTGCTGTCCTTTGCCAATTCCGATACGGGAACGGCATTTATGGTGGGTCTTTCGGCAGGTTGTTCGGTTTTTGCTTTTTTTGCCTTTTTCTGCGGTTTTGATTTTTGCTTTTTTGCGGGTTTTTCATCGGGGCGTTCAACACTTACCTTAACCTCGGCTTGTGAGCCGCCGAAAATACCCATAACCTTTTTCTTGGGGAGCGCGACAATATCAATTTGAAGGTCTTCGTCGTCCTTTGCACCGAGTTGAAGCTTTGCGTCTTCGGTTGCTTCTTCAACGGTTGCGCCCCTGCCTATGGCTTCCTTTATCAAAATAATACCTCCTAAAACAACCCTTGGTCGTCGGTACCGTTAAATTTATTTAACTGTTTCTGTTCAAATTCGCACTCTTTTATAAGTTCTTTTGCACGCTCACGCGCAAGAAGTTTCTGCGGACCGTAGAATATCTGAACACCGACCTGAACGATACCGCCGACTATTGACGAGCATATCCAATAGAAACAAACGCCGCAGGGGAAAGTAAAGCCGATAAATAGGGAAATAAGCGGCATAAAGAGCATCATACCTGCCATGGACGGCGCGTCGGGGTTGTTGATTTTGTTGATTTTCATTGATATAAGACTCATCAAAATCTGGGCAATAAAGGCGCCTATCGGCAATAACCAGTTGGGCTCAAAATGATGGAAAATATCTATGTTGAAGTTCGGCTTGCCCGTAAGGTCAATACCTAAAAGTTCATAGTTAATTCCGGCATCTTCGTTAGCCGTTCTGACTGCCTTTAAGTCAGATTCTATTTTCTTATATCTCTTGTCGCCGACAATTTCCTTAATGGTTTGGTCGTCGGCAGCGATTACCTTAACAGTACCCAATTGGTTGGCACTGTTTTTTGAACTTGATTGGAAAGAAATTTTTTCTGCGTATTCTTTGTACTTTGCTTCGTCCTTTTTCTCCCAGTCTTCCATACCGGCGCTGACCGCAGAGGTAATTTTGTCAACCTTTGTCTTGTCGGCACCTGCCATATAGGTAAGCGGAGAAAGAATAAGTGTGTAAATGCTGAAAAGAAGCACAAGACGGATAATCATGGGCAAACAACCGCCTGCCATGGAAACGCCCTCGTCCTGATAGAGTTTCTGCTGTTCCTGTGCTACCCTTTGTTTATCGTCACCGTAACGTTTTTTAATATCGTCAAGTTTCGGTTTTATACGCATTTGCTGTACGGTCGATTTTTGGCTTTTTATGGTAAGCGGAATAAGAATAAGGTCAATAAAAAGCGTGAAAACAAAAACCGATGCCGCAAAGTTACCGCCAAAGGTCTGCGCCAAAAATTTCATAACGTAGCCAAGCGGAACGTTGATAAAGTCAAATAATTTCATAAACGTTTAACACCAATCTTCGGCAAACAAAAATAAAAGTTTACCGTGTTTTAAGTCGAGTTTTCTTCGGCGGAACGGGATCGTAACCGCCTTTGCATAGCGGATTGCATCTTAAAATGCGCCATACCGCCAGCGCACTTCCCTTAAATGCGCCGTGTACCTTTATCGCCTCTATTGCATAATTACTGCAAGTCGGGATAAAGCGGCAGCAGGGAATTTTGGAGGGCGAAATATTTTTCTGGTAAAAGCGAATTAATTTAACAAAAAATCGGGCAATGTGATTCATGATTTTTTGTCCGTCAGCATACCGCCAAGGTATGCCGCAACATTTGTGCTTTTGGTAAACAGAATTTTGCTTCTTGCCACCAGCACATAGTCAAAGCCCTTTTTTGTTTTGTCGAGGTTTTCGCAAAATGCCGCCGTTAAAACGCGTTTCGCCCGATTTCGCCGGACGGCATTACCGAGTTTCTTGCTCACCGTAATACCCATACGGACATAATCTTTGCGCCCTTTTATAGTGTAAAGTACAAAGTAAGGGCAGACAAAAGATTTTCCGCTTTTATAAGCACGGTGAAATTCAAAGTTTTGTTTCAGTTTTAAAAAGTCGTACATAAAATACCTCTTGCGGCTACCTTTAAAAAGTAAAAGCCACGAGGTTGTGGCTTTAATAGGTCAACTGTTTTCTGCCTTTTGCTCTTCTGCGAGAGAGCACTTTGCGACCGTTAGCCGTAGCCATTCTCTTAAGAAATCCGTGTTCTTTTTTGCGGTGGATTTTCTTGGGTTGATAGGTTCTTTTCATTGTTTTTTACCTCCTTTTATTAATCGTTTGTTTAAAGGGGATAACTCCCCTTATAACTTCACGGTATTTGATTATACCCCAAAACCGTACCGTCTGTCAATAAAAAGTTTATATTATATATATAAATATACCTAAAAAGCACCCGCGAGGGTGCTTTTTAAAGTAATAAGTTATAGGGAATAGGTAATAAGTTCGGTGTCCTTCATTAGCGGCAGCGTCTTCATTTTTCATTAGCCCGTCAGGGCGGCTTCATTTAAAATTCCACCGGGATTTTATATGTCTGTTCCGTTTCGGTTTCGCTGTGACTTATTTCGTCAAGCGCCGACACGCCCATACACATAACGCAAAGACACAAAAATGTAATTATAAGTATTATGACGGTTTTATTCATACTCTCACCCTTACTATTTTCCCCGAAATTCCGCCATAAAGTCCGATTTTGCGCCTTTTGGTTTTGACAAGTTTTTCCTTTTGCTTTGTTTATAATTATTATGAAACTTTAAAAAAAGAAGGAAGCAAAAATGAAAGAACTGTTAAGCAAAAGTCAACTTTACGAAACAATAAAATCTTCCGAAACGGTGGCGGCGGCATCACTTAATTTGCTTGTCGGTGCGGCGGCGCTTGTCCTCTCACGCGGCAGAATAGGGGAAGGGCTTTTTCCTTTCGGTGTCAGTGCAGTTGCTGCGGTGAATATGTCCTATCTGCCGGCGGCGGCAATAGGCGCTTTTATCGGCTATTTTATTCCTGCCGTATCGGGTGGCAATTTCCGTTATGTTGCGGCGCTTTTTTCGGTGGTGGCAATCCGTTTTTTACTGATGTCCTTTAAAAAACTTTCAAGAACGCCCCTTTTTCTTTGCTCTGTAACCTTTTTGTCGCTCGCTTTTACCGCACCGGTTATGGCAGAAATTTCCTCTGCGCCAAAACTTATCGGCGAATGCTTTTTGGGCGGCGCGTTGGTTTTTGCACTTTTTGTGTCTTTTCGTGCCGCAAAAGAACGGCGTGCAGGTTTTTTGGCATACGAACTTGCATGTCTTTTAGTTTCGGTTTCCTTTTTGTTGCTCGGGCTTTATAAGGCATCTTTTTTCGGCATAAATGCCGCCGTTTGTCTTTCGGTTTTACTTATTTTAATAAGCGCAAAATGCGGCGGTGTCAGTTCGGCGGCAATTTGCGGAATTGCCACCTCTTTTGCGGCGGCAATGTCGGGGCAAAACAGCGGCTTTTATGCTCTTTTTTGCTTTGCGGCGGCGGTTTGCGGAGTACTGTCAATTTACGGAAAATATGTTATCTGCCTATCCTTTTTTGCCACAACACTTGTTGCGCTTGTGTTCGGCGGCAATCTTGACGGCGCGGCACGGCTTTCGGCGGAAATTCTTATTTCCTGTTTTGTTTTTCTTCTTCTGCCAAAACAGTTTTTTGCACACATAGGGCAGTTCTTTTCACTCTGCCCGAAAGTGTCGGTGCAAAAGGATGTTAAAGGCCTTTTGCGGCTTAAACTGCTGGGTGCTTCCGAGGCAATAAAAGAAGTATCCCTTACGGCGCAAAGGGTGTCCGACCGCCTTTGCGGAATTAACAGTCCGCAGTTTGCCGAAATAATAAAAAATGTTGAAAATGCAACCTGCAAGGGTTGTAATATGCGGCTTAACTGCTTTGAAACGGAACGGGAGCTTACCGTATCCGCCGTTAAAAGTGTTATAAGCACCGTAAGGGACGACTGTGAAACGGTTTTACTGCCCGAAAATTTCAGGGGAAAATGCAGTCGTACCGAAAGTTTTTTTAATAATACCGTCAACTTTTACCGTGAATATTCTTCCCGTATTGCGGCGGAAAACCGGCTTATGGAGGTACGGCAGGTAGTAACCGAGCAATTTTCAAGTCTGTCGCTTATGCTTGCCGGTTTGGCGGACGATATTGACACCGCCGAAAAATTCGATAAAAATATGGGTATGCTCGCCGCGGCGGCGCTTAAAAACATTGATATTTATCCCGATGAGTCAATATGCAAAATTGACCGTTTCGGCAGAGCAACACTAAAAATCAAAGCCAAATCGGACAAAAGCGTTTCATATAACAAAATGCAGATAATGAAAGCCGTTTCAAATGCGCTTGAACGCACCTTTGATATTCCGCAAATACGAAAAACCGACACATATCTTTTTATAAATTTAAGCGAAAGTCCGAAATACAAAATTGATGTCGGGGCTGTAAGTATATGCGCTTCGGGCTCTTCAATGTGCGGTGACTGTTACTGCTTTTTCCCCGACGGGCAGGGCAGATTTATCGTGGTTTTAAGCGACGGTATGGGTACGGGCGGAGCCGCCGCCGTTTCGGCGGCGATGTGCTGTGATGTGCTTTCAAAACTGATTAAAAGCGGTTTTGATTTTGACTGTGCTTTAAAAATTCTTAATTCTTCAATGCTCTTTAAGTCTACCGACGAGTGCCTTTCAACCGTTGATATTGCATCCATAGATTTGTTTACCGGCGACACCGAAATTTACAAAGCAGGCGCCGCCGAAACGGTGGTAAAACACGCCGGCAGAACGGGAATTGCCCATACCGCATCTCTGCCTGTGGGAATTTTAAAGGATATTTCATTTGTCCGTGCAAACACACGGCTTAAACAGAACGATATCCTGCTTATTATGTCGGACGGCACAACCGCGGCAGGTACAGATTGGATAAGAAGGGAACTTGATAATTTTTCCGTTGGTAAGGCGCAAGACCTTGCCGAAACGGTTGCTGAAAGTGCAAAACGCCGCCGCACCGAGTATAACGACGACGATATAACGGTCATTTCTTGTATTATAAATAAATCTTTTTAGCCAAATTTTACTGATTTCTTGACAAACACTTCATTTTGTGTTACATTATATATGTAAATTCTCAACGAAACGAGTGATTGTTATGAAAAAATTATTGGTATTTTTAATGGTTACTTTAATGTTTGTTTTCTGTTTTTGCGGTTGCAAAAAGGGCAAATCAGACGATACATCTTCTGTTGCTTCTCCTACCGAGTTTTATGACGATTATACCGGCGGTGAAGAACCCATGCCCGCAGAAGAGGGCGACGGTGAAGTTGTTTCCGAAGAGGCCGCTCCTATCGAAGACAACGGCGATTCCTCGTCTTCGCAGGAAGAAAGTTCAACTCCCGATACTCCCGACACTCCCGAGCCGTCACCGGAAGTTGACCCCACAGTATAATTAAAATCATTAAGCCGACGTTTGGTCAAACCAAACGGCGGCTTTTTTATCCCCTTACTGTATCTTGTTGGCAAGAAATTTAGACGCAAGTGTACATAATTTCAAGTCGGTATCGCCTGCCGTTTGCTGCCTTTCGCTTTTAAGCAGTACAACACATCCTGCAATATCACCGGCGGTGATAATCGGCGATGCGGCAACCGACACAACCTCGCTGCCTTCAAGCGGAGTGAACGGCTTTTGCGGTATTATACTGCGGCGGTCCTCCATAACCCTTTCAAGCTCCTTTGTAATGCGCTTTTCAAGGGTTTCGTTTTTGGAAATACCCGACGCCGCAACACAACTGTCACGGTCGCAGATAATAACCCCAAGCGCCGTTTCTTTCGATAGCGCCTCGGCACACTCGGCGGCGGAACTTTCAAGTTCGCCTACCGGCGAGTATTTCTTAAAAATAACCTCGCCGCCGCCCTCGGTGAATATTTCCAACGGGTCGCCCTCGCGGATACGCATAACACGGCGTATTTCTTTGGGTATTACCACACGCCCCAAATCGTCTATTCTTCTCACAATTCCCGTGGCTTTCATACTAAAAATCCATCTCCAAAATTTATAAAAATTTTTGTTTGCTAATGTAGTATTTGTAAATCAAGTGAAATTATACTAACTCCTTTTTATTCAATTTAATATTAAGATCTTAAAACAAGTTTATGATTGTTTTCTTTTTACTTTTTGCGTAGGCATACGCAAGAGCGGTGCCGCTTTTGGGTTGGTAGTCAGTGAGGTCGTGGCGGCTGTTTCTTCGGCGGCTCGGCTGATAGTTTTCGTCATAATAAAAGATACAGACATCACTTTCCCTTATCATCGCCTGATTGCGTTCAACATAACTTGCCCTGCCGGCGTTGCCGACACCTTTGGGGCAGATACTTTCCTCATACCCGGAAATCAAAAACTGCATAGTATAATCGTCAGTGTCCCCGTAATCTTTGCGGAAGTTTATCCGCCCTATTTCGGGGTATTTTTCTTTTAATTCCGTTACCAATTCGTAGCACAAACTGTCAAATGCAGAATGGTCGCCGAAAATAAAGTTCGTTGTGCCATTCTCAATTAGTTCTTGCAAAATGCTCTGCAACCGTTCCCGCAGTTCCGGTGTACACTCAATTTTCCTATGTCCGATAAAACAACAAGTCATTTTTTCCCACCTATGATAAATTGGTATACTTAAATCAAGTATACTCAAGACATTATATCACAAAATAATCTTAAAATA
>JAZLFY010000031.1:0-12202 GCA_045616025.1 Acutalibacteraceae bacterium
AAAAAAAGCACCGGTTTTTTTAAAACGGTGCCTTTTTTTAAATATCAAACCTATCGGCAAATTTCTTTTGGGTGGGTTCGCTGACGAAAAATTTGTCGAACAGTTTACCGAAAAAGCCGATTAACAGTCCGTTAAAGGCGGTGATGATCACCGTACCGTAATTTATTCCCACGAATTTTCCGAACAGTACAAGTGATAAAATAACACTTATTCCTAAAAACGAAGCATCAAAAATCATTTTAACTTTTGTGCGGTTAAGTTCAAATTTTTCGGAAATGCCCTTTACAAAAAAGTCATAAACCTGCGGATAAAGGTAGGTGCGGTAGCAAAGGGAAATTGAAATAGCGGTTAGCAGCATTCCAAGCAAAAAATAGATTATTCTTATATAAATTGCCATACTGCCGGGTGCGGTAATATCGGGGTTAAATTCGGGAATTATAAGCCGCCACAAATCAAGCGCCGCACCGTAAATTATACAGGTTGCATAGGAACTTAAATAAACAAGTTTAAACTGTTTTATTACAATGCAAAATACAATTAAAAGCAGGGTTTGAATTACATATTCGCTCTGCCCGAAGGTGAGAAAAGACACCTTTTGACTTAAAATGTATGCAGGACTTACTATCATTGAAAGTCCCAAATTTGCCGCACTCATCATGGCAACGGCAAAAGAAAGCATTAAAATTGAAATGAAATATAAAAGTTCACTGCTTATTTTTATTTTTGTTCTTTCGTCCATAATTATTTTCCGAGTTCCAAATTGCGCTTGTATGCCGCCTTTACGGCATTTTCACCGATTTTATAAAGTCCCGCTTCTTCTAACACCTTTACGCCCTCAATGGTACTGCCGCCGGGCGAACAGACATTGATTTTTAACTGTTCGGGGGAAAGTCCGCTTTTAAGCACCATTTCTGCCGAGCCGGACATAGTTGCCGCCGCATACTTTACCGCATTTTCACGGGAAAGTCCGCATGCTTCGGCACCGCGGGCGAGTGCATCGACAAACATATACATAAATGCAGGGCCGCAACCCGAAAGGGAACAACCGGCATCCATAAGTTTTTCGTCTGTTTCCGCAAGAAAACCTGCATATTTCATATCTTCTTTAAAGTCTTCAATTTTTTTCTTGCTTACAAGGTCGTTATAACAGTAAAGCACAACACCTTTTCCGACCGATACGGGGGTGTTGGGCATTATTCGTATAATCGGCAGGTGAAAACCGATGTATTCCTCAATTTTTTTAATTTCCACCCCTGCCGCCATGGTTATAACGGTAGTGCCTTTTTTGTCAAGTTCCGTCTTAATGCCCTTAATCATTTCGCCCATAACCTGCGGCTTAACACCAAAGAAAACCCTGTCGCATTTTTCGATAACCTCAATATTATCGCCCGATTTTACACCGAGTTTAAGGGCAAGCACCGACGATTTTGTGCGGTCGGCATCGGCAAGCAAAATATCCTTTGTGGTTTTGGAAAGTGCAAGTGCCAAAGCACCGCCCATATTTCCGCAACCGATAAATCCGTATTTCATAAATCCCCTCACAAATTAAAAATTATCTTATATTTCCGTAACCCGTAACAATGTATTTATAAGTGTTAAGTTCATTAAGTCCCATAGGGCCGCGCGCGTGGAGTTTCTGGGTTGAAATTCCCATTTCGCAACCAAGTCCGAATTCGCCGCCGTCGGTAAACCGTGTTGAAGCATTAACATAAACCGCCGCACTGTCAACCTTTGCAGTAAAGGTACTTACAGCACCTGTATCGCCGGCAATAATTGCTTCGCTGTGTCCGGTGGAGTGGAGTGCTATATGATTTACGGCATCCTCCACACCGTCAACACAACCAACGGCTAATATGTAGTCTAAAAATTCGGTATCAAAATCGTTTTCATTTGCCGCCGTTCCGTCAATAATTCCGGCGGCGCATTTGTCAAGACGAAGTTCAACCGGAATTTCGTTATTCTTTATGCGCTTATCAACCAAAGTTTCTTTAACCAAAGGCAAGAAGTCCTTTGCAATTTGGCGGTCAACAAGTAAAACTTCTTCGGCGTTGCATACACTCGGTCTGCTTGTTTTTGCATTTTCAATAATCTTTACCGCCATCTCAAAATCGGCGCTTTTATCAACATAAATGTGGCAAATTCCCGTGCCCGTCTGTATGCAGGGTACGGTGGCATTTTTGGTGCAGGCATTAATAAGTCCCGCACCGCCACGGGGAATAAGCAAATCAATAAGACCGCTTGCGGTCATAAGTGCCGTTGCGCTGTCCCTTGAAGTGTCGGTAACAAGATTAAGTACATCTTCACAAACACCGCTTTTCTTTATGCCCGTTTTTAGTGCCGATACAATTGCCTTTGCGGAATTTATTGCCTCTTTACCGCCGCGCAGTACACAGACGTTCCCGCTTTTAAGTGTAAGTGCCGCCGCATCCGCCGTAACATTGGGACGGCTTTCGTAAATTATTGCAACACAACCAAGCGGCACCGAAACTTTTTGAATTTTAAGCCCGTCTGCACGCATATTTTCGCTTAAAACCTTACCGACGGGGTCGGGAAGTGCCGCGACATCACGAATACCGTCTGCCATTGACTTAATTCTTGTTTCGTCAAGGCGCAAACGGTCAATCATAACATCGTTTATTTTACCCGTTGCATTTAAAATGTCGGTTTGATTGGCTTTTAATATTTCGTCGGTACAGTCAAGCAGCGACTGCGCCATATTAAGAAGCAAAGCATTTTTCTTTTCGGTATCAAGCGAAGCAATTTCGCCCTTTGCCTTATTTGCACGCTTTAACATATCAGTCATTTTTCTTTACCGTAAACCGTGTTCCGATTTCTTCCCCTTCAAGAATTTTGTACATTTTTCTCGGCTTTTGTCCGTTTGCAATAATCATATCACAGTTGTTTTCAAGACAGATTTTAGCGGCATTAAGTTTGGTTATCATACCGCCCGTTCCAAGTTCACTGCCCTTACCGCCTGCAAGGTTATATATATCGTCGTTAACCTCATAAACCCTGCTTATAAGTTTTGCGTTTTCGTCTTTTCTCGGGTCGGCGGTGTAAAGTCCGTCAATATCGGACAAAAGGATAAGCAGTTGCGCGTGAACACTTTTTGCAACTATTGCCGCAAGTGTATCGTTATCGCCGATTTCTATTTCGTCGGTGGATACGGTATCGTTTTCGTTTATAATCGGAATTGCACCGAGTTCGAGTAAGCGGTTAAGTGTGTTGGTGAAATTTCTGTGTCTGTCCTCGTGCTCAATGTCGGCATTGGTAATAAGAATTTGTGCAACCGTGTGGTTGTATTCCGAAAAGAGTTTATCGTAAGTGTACATAAGTTCGCCCTGACCTACGGCGGCTGCCGCCTGCTTGGTGGGAATATCGGTAGGTCTGCTTGCAAGCCCTAATTTGCCTACACCCATACCGATAGCGCCCGAACTTACAAATACAATTTCGTTCCCTGCATTTTTAATGTCACTTAAAACTTTGCATATTTCTTCAACCCTGCGGATGTTAAGATGCCCCGTTTTATGTGTAAGGGTACTTGTTCCGACCTTAACGACAATACGCATAAAAACACTCCTTATAAATATAGATAAATACATTATACATAATAATACCTTTAATAACAAGTTTTTTCTGTTGTTTTTTATGTTTATTGATTTATTTATCAGGTTATGATAAAATAAGGGTTGGGAAGTGAAGAAATTGAACATACTTTTAGATTTATTTATAACCTTTTTTAAAATAGGTCTTTTCACATTCGGCGGCGGTTATGCGATGATACCGCTTATTGAAGACGCTTGTGTTGAAAAGAAAAAATGGATAACAAATGACGAAATGATGAATGTTACGGTGGTTGCAGAAAGCACACCGGGACCGATTGCCATTAACTGCGCCACCTTTGTAGGATATAAAAAGGGCGGTTTTCTCGGCTCGGTTATCGCTTCAATAGGTGTTGTATTGCCGTCATTTATAATTATTTTTGCCATCAGTAAATTTCTTGATAATTTTCTTGAAATAACCGTTATTGCAAATGCCTTTAAGGGCATTAAAATTGCCGTAGGGCTGCTTATAATTGATGCAGGGATAAAGTTTATAAAGAAAATGAAAAAGACGGTACTTGCGGTTTTGATTACCGTACTGTCGGCGGCTTTAATGTTAATTGCAAACTTTATGTCCTTTAACATATCAACCATAACCCTTATGCTTGTTTCGGCAATAGTTGCTTTAAGTGTCTGCTTTATAAGCGGCAGGCAGAAAGGCGGTGCGGATAAATGATTTATCTTGAACTTTTCATCGCCTTTTTAAAGGTCGGTTGCTTTTCTTTCGGCGGCGCTTATGCCGCAATTCCGCTTATTCGTGATGTGGTGACATCTTACGGTTGGATAGGGGACGAACAACTTTCCTATATGATAGCGGTAAGCGAAAGCACACCGGGGCCGGTTATGGTAAACACCGCAACCTATATAGGAAGCAGTCAGGGCGGTCTGCTCGGTGCCGCAATTTCCACCTTTGCGGTGGTGTTGCCCGCCTTTATAATTATTCTTTTAATCTCGCTTGTATTTAAAAAGATACTCGGCAATAAATATGTAATAAGCGCACTTGACGGACTAAAAGCATGTGTTACGGGCGTTATTCTTGCCGTGGGTATTCAAATGACCGTAAAAGCGGTGTTTATGAAAAATGGTAATTTTGTATTTGTGTGGCAACCGTTTGTGATTTTTATAATTCTTGCATTATTGCTTTTCGGTATAAAATATATTTTAAAGAAAAAGTTTTCGCCCATTGCCTTTATCGGCATTTCGGCGGTACTCGGCGCGGTTATATATGCAATATAAATTTAAAAGCAGACTTTTCAGTCTGCTTTTTCTTTTCGTTTTCTTATAAAGTTGGGGATAAAGACGATACATAGTGCTAAAAGAAAATATCCGCAAAGCGCCCCCAAAAAATCTATGCCGGCATCAAAACCCGAACTGCCTCTGTACGCTCTGTAAAACTGTAAAAATTCGTCGGCAACACTTGTAAGCAGCATTATAAAAAGCCAAAAGAAAAGGTTATATTTATTAAAATACCGCTTTATGCTGACCGATAGTCCGCAAAGGCAAAAACCGTAGGCGAAGTATTCAATAAAATGAGCATATTTGCGAAGTGTTTTCATATTTATTGAAAAGAACTTTTCGCCTATTTCTTTGCCGAAAAGACGGGAAAGAACATCCGAAAAATCGCGGCGGAAAGCATAACTTTGCAGGTTGGAACGGTATCTGTTTTGATTTGCATTTGCCCATACAAATAAAAAGGCGGCAAGAATAAGTGCTGTCCAGATTATAAGTTTTATTAAATTCTTTTTGCTTTTTTCGTACTTAATAAGCATAATAAAACCTCTAATCAAGATTTAATTCGTTCATTAAATCTTCAATGTGTTCCGTTTCACCCTTTATCGCTTTTTTACTCTTTCTGTTTGATAAAACCATTTTAGGTGCAGATGAAAAGGCGAGGTGCCAAACCCGTCTTAACGAGAAAACGGGATAAAGCGAAGGACGGTTTTGAAGGGTGGGGTAGATGTATTTAAGTTTATCGGGCGGCAGAAAAACGCCCTTTGTCTTTTTAAGGTCAATAGTTTTTTTATTAGATACCGCCGCCGTTTCGTTTGTACCGTATGCACCCGAAAGGACGGTGTATTTTTGAAAATAGCGCAGATGTTCGGGCAAATCTTTACCCGTACACCAAACAGCGGACAGTTCGTTTGCCGCCTTTAAAAAGGCATCAAGTCCGCACTTTTTTATAAGTTCGTTTCGTTTTTCGGTATTTTCGGTGTTTTGGTTTAAAAACCACAAATCAAGAAACGGCCTTATTCCGCAACCGCCGTTTTTTGTGTGCTTTGCCATGTGTGCTATATGGTGAAGATAAAAATATTCGTCATTTAAAATATAGGTGTGTTTTGTGTTTTCTTTAAGTACAGAATTTTCCCACACATTTTGTAAAGCAACGGCACCCTTTGCCGATTTGTTTATTATTTTAAAATGCAGTTCAGCGTGCATACCGTTATTAAATGTAAATGGTATATCGTGTTCGCCGAGTGTGCCTACCTTTGCGCCCGTTTGGTTTTTAAGTAAATCGGTTGCGCAGTCAATATCGCTTTCTTTAATTAAAATATCGGTGTCACAACTCGTGCGCATAAAGGGTTTCGGGTAAAGTTTTCTTATAACGGTGCCTTTAAGCGGCATAAAGTCAATTCCGTTTTGCTCAAAAAGTGTAAAAATTTCATTTTCGATAAAGGATAACTGCTCAAAACGGTAGAGCGACACCATAAGCGATTTTTGTATTTTTTTGAAATTTTCGCTTGTTTCACTAATAAGTTTGCGGCTTATTATTTGGTCGGCAACAAGATGTTCTAAATCGTGCTTTTTTGCAAGACGGTAAACCTTTAAAAGTTCTTCTTCGGTGAAACTTCGGTTTCCCGTTTCTGCCCCAAACAGTTCACACCGTAAAAGCAGAAAAAGGGTTTGTACAGGTGTCAAGAAAAATCACCTCCTAAAAGTTTAGTTTGTAAGCACCTTTTTATAAAGTGCCTCCATTTCTTCGTTAATTGAATCCTTATCAAAGGTTTCAATGCTCATAAGGTTTGTGCTCTCTGTATTGTCGGATAACCTGCCTTTAATTATTTCGGCAAGGTGCGTACTGTCGTCGGGGTCAAAAAGGTATTCGGGCTTAATAATGTCCGAACAACCGCGTGTATTTGATGCAACAACGGGAAGCCCGCCTGCAAGTGCCTCCATAACAGCCACCGGCAGCCCCTCACGGTAGGAGGGCTGAACAAACATATCGGCAACCTTGTAAAGTCCATTAACATCCCGTCTGTGACCGAGCGGGTGGATGTTTACGCCCTTTTCTTTTGCAAGTGTTTCAAGTTTTTCACTGTTTCCGCCGCCACACAAAACATAGTGTATATTGGGGCTATTAAGTTTCGATATTGCATTTATTATAACCTTTTGGTTTTTATTTTCGTTTATTTCACCGACCGATAAAACCATAAACGCATCATTTGGTACTTCTATTTCTTTGCGCTTGTCGGTGCGGTTGGCTGTGGCACTTTTAAAATAGTCAATATCAATTCCCACACCGGGGACATAGGTGGTTTCCTTTGCGTGAAAATGCTTTTTTACCCGTGCAAAATCTTCACGGTTTATGGTTATAAGCAAATCGGTCCAAAAGGAAGAAAGCCACTCAATCGGATAATATATAAGCCAATTTTTTTTTGGTGCTCCATTAAAAAAATGAAAACCGTGGGCGGTGTAAATTACTTTAAGTCCCATCTTTTTGCGAAGCCCTTTACAGGCAAGACGGGTTACAAATGCCGCTATCGGTGTATGGCAGTGAACAATATCATAGCCGTTTTCCTTAACGATTTTCTTAATTTCTTTAATTGCTTTTAAATTGCCCTTATTAAAAGGGGAACGGGATGTGGTAATGCCGTAAACCTTTGAGCCCAATTCGTGATACAGTTCATTTACGGGTGCGGCACTTTCGTTGGTGGCAATATCAACCGTGTGTCCGTCAAGATAAAGTTTTTTTACGAACGACCTAAAGAAATTCATAGTTCCGCTTATTGTGGTAACATATAAAATTTTCATTATCTATGCCTTTCTTATGCTTACTTCGTTATATTTCATCATATAAACATTTTCTTCATAATTGCCGATATTTTTATTATTTTGCTTACCGCAAAGATTATTTAGAATAAGCGTCATATGGTCGCAGCCGCACTCAAAAGCATGCGGATAACCGCCGCCGAAACGTGGGTTAACTTCCGAGATATAATACTTGCCGTCAATATCAAATATGTCAATATCTATCTGACCTTTGTATCCTGCCGATTTAACAAAGTCTTCAATAAGAGAATACAGTTTTTCGTCCTTAAACGATACCGCCTTATCGGTTTCGCCTGCACGCATTTTAAGTTTCTTTTTGGTGAATATTGAAACAACTTCGCCCGAAATCATATCAATATAAACATCCGCACCTATTTCCTGACCGTTTAAGAATTCCTGTATCATCAGTCCGTCTTCATGGTCAAAAAGCAAATCAACGGTTTCTTTGTCGTAAACCTTTGAAATGGAAATGCTTGCGCTTCCGCGTGCGGGTTTTACAAATACGGGGAAGGAAATTTCTCTCTTTTCAAGGTCTTTATAAAACTCTTGCCTGTCCATATATGATTTTGCACAGTTATAGCCGCTTTTCTTTAAAAATTTAAACATTTCAAATTTATCAAGCGACATTTCACAAAGGTTATAATCAGAGCCGATAACGGTTACACCGATTTTTTTGAAATCTTCAACGTGTTCTGCCAAAAGGGAAAGTTCGGGATCGATAAGCGACAAAACACCGTCAATATTTTCTTTTTTGCAAATATCGTAAATTTTGTTAATATAGCCCTTATCGGTCATACGGGGGACAATATAGTATTTATCCGCATCGTAAATCGCAGGCGCCAACTCGCTCATATCGGTTGCGATAACCTTTCCGCTTCCTGAAAAGGTTTTCTTGAAATACTGCACAACTTTATTTCTTGTTCCTGCGCTCAGGATTAAAATATTCATAAATACCGTCCTTTGTTTATTTGTTTTATATCGTCAAAAAACAGCGGCGTTCCGCCGGTATGTATAAACAAAATGTTTTTGCCGTTTACATTTTCGCTTGCAAGATATTTTTTCATACCGCAAAATGCTTTTGCCGTGTAGGTGCTGTCAAGCGGCACACCGTAGTTTGTAAACACTTCGCTTATTGTTTTTAAAACTTCCGTGTTGTCTTTTCCGTAACCTTCACCCGTAAATTCGTCCAGAAAAACCGTGGCTGTTTCTATTTCGCTTTCGGTTACATCAAACGGATATTCAAGAAAATAATCTTTAATACTGTCAACAACAACATTTCTGCCGTAAGGGTTTTTCCGCGCAATGCTTATGCCTATAATTTCTCTTTTGTCACGGTTTATCAGTTTTCCGCACACAAGACCTGCCTGTGTAGTACCTGTACCGCTTGCAAAGAAAATGTAATCAAAATAAATGCCGTTTTCTTTTTCAAAAGATTTTATTTCCTCATAACAGTTAATATACGCTTTTGTTCCTATGTTTCCGTGTCCGCCACCCGCAATAAAATAGGGTTTATTACCGTTTGCTTTAAGTTTTTCCAAAAGATTTTCAATTGTATCATGTACTTCTTCAACCGGTACGGTAATTATTTCGGCACCGAAAAGGCGCATAAAATCACTGTTAAAAGTTTGGTCGCTTACTTCGGTCGGGCCGACGATATAGCATTTCATATTCCGCATTGCCGCCATATTTGAAATAATGCGGCAATGGTTTGAATGACTGCTTCCGTAGGTCACAACCGTGTCATAATCACCACGGTCGATTTTTTCAAAAAAGAGTTGTGCTTTTCTTGCTTTATTACCGCCGAAAGAAAGGGGAATTAAATCTTCTCTCTTGATAAAAATACGGTTTTTGCTATATTCGCACAGTTGATGAATAACAGTTTTATTCATAAAATTCCTTTTCTCCGTTTATATACTCATTTTTTACGGTTTCGTAATCGTCATAATGTATTATCAATTCTTTTCCGTCTGAATCTTTTATGCTGAGTACTTTGTTAACGGTTTCAAGTGTGTTGCATATCTCGTCGGCATTACTTCCGCAAATACCGATAAGTCCCATACAGGCAAGTTTTCTGACTTCGTTACCTTTGCGCTTTGGCATATCAATAAATACATTCGACATTTCTTCAAGTTCTTCAATGCCTTTTATTTCGGATATTGTGTCCTGCTTTAAGGTGAAAAGATGATAAGAAGCGGCACAAGCGCTTATATTTTTATGCTCAATATTCGGTAAATCTTCCTTTTTATGTTTAATTCCGAGTGAACATTCTATCATCCACTTTATCGTATCAAAGCCACACGCTTTTTGGTATGGGCGGTAGGTCATAACCCCACCGAAACGGTGACCGAGTTCAAGAATATAAAAATGGCCGTCCTCGTCACGAATACAGTCAACCCAGGCAATACCTTCTTTACAGTTGGCGGCTTTAATGGCATCAATTACCGAGTCATTAACCTCATCAATGTACTGTTTTAAATGATTTCGCGTGGTACATTTAAAGGAATAAAGATTTTCGGACATACCCGTTTGGTGATGCGTGGAATTAAAGTACAAAAGTTGCGCTTCTCCATCTGCAAGAACATAATGCACGTTGTATTCTTCGCCGTGAAGCCGCCTTTCAACCACTATTTCGCCGTCCGAAATTTCTCTTGCCGCTTTGTAACCGTTTATAAGTTCTTGCGCGTTTTCGCAATAACTCATACCCCTGTTACCGCTTTTGTCACACGGTTTAATAACAACGGGGTATTTGATTGAACATAATTCTTCTTTGCTTAATTTATCGCTTAAATAATAATCGGTTGCTACCGGTGCGCCGACCTTTTTGCAAATTCGTTTAAATTCTGCTTTGTCACGGGCAACACGGCAGGCATAGTCACTTTCACAGTAAATAGGAAGACCAAGCACTTTGCAGATTTTTTTGGCATTTGAAATATTAAAGTCACTTGCACCGAACATTATGCAGTTTATACCGTTTTCTTTGCATTTTTCGATTAATAAATCGGTGTCGGTGGTACTTATAAGCCAACTTTCATCTGCCGCCTCTTTGGTGGGCGATGTTTCCATAAGGTCTGCCACAACGACATAGATGCCCATATCCTTTGCGGTTTTTACAACCTCTATAGTGCCGTAATCACTGCCAAGTACAAGCATTTTTTTGTCAAAGTATTTATCGTTCATAACTTAACACCCTGTTTTTGGTTGGCTCTTACAACATCAAGTCTGCCGTGACCTTCGCCGTGTTGCGCACCAACCGCAATATCCGACCGTTTAATTGTTTTAAGTACGGTTAAAAAGATTATTTTAACATCAAAATGAAATGTACAGTTGTTCACATAAAATATGTCTTGTTTAAGCCGCTCATCCCAGCCGGTAATATTTCTTCCGTTAATCTGCGCCCAACCCGAAAGTCCCGGACGGACATCGTGGCGATGCATTTCTTCTTCCGTGTAATAGGGAAGATAAGAAACAAGTAACGGACGGGGGCCTACAACCGACATATCGCCCTTTAAGATGTTAAATGCTTCGGGCAGTTCGTCAAGCGATGTTGAACGCAAAAATCTTCCGAATTTGGTAAGCCGTACATCATCGGGTAAAAGTTCGCCGCTTTCGTCACGCTCGTCGGTCATAGTGCGGAATTTATAAAGATTAAATATCTTATTATCTTTACCCGGTCGTCCCTGCTTAAAAAGTACGGGGCTTCCGAGTTTTATTCTTACAAGCAAAGCGACAATAGCGTATAGCCAACAAAAGACAATTATTGCCGCAAGTGCGCAAAGAATATCCAAAGGCCGTTTTATGAATCTTTCATAAAAGCCGTAAGGTTTATGCTTGTTTTCCATTTAATTCACCAATCATTTAAAGCAGTTTTTAATTATTTCAATAACTGTGTCCTGCTGTTCTTTTGTCATTTTGTTATCACTCGGCAGACAAAGGCCGCGACTGAATATATCCATACCGACATCTTCTATACCGCCCTCTATGTAGGCGTTTGTTCTTGCTCTGCCGTTACCTGCACGGGTGATAAAACCGTTAAGGCGGTAAATCGGTTGGGCGTGCATGGGTTTCCAGACAGGTCTGCCCTCGGCATTGTATTTTGCAAGTTCCGCGAGTATTTCGTCGGGGCAGGATTTACCCGGCTCGGATATATAAAGTGACTCATTTTCGCTTCTTACCTGACGGCAGAGAGCATCTTTATCAATAATCATACAGGAAAGCCAGAAGTTCGGCTCGCTGTTCTTTTCGTCATAGGGGTTCATTTTAACGGGCAGGTCTTTAAAGCCCTCTTTATACCGCATATAAATTGCCTTTTTCTGTGCAATGTGTTCTTCAAGGTAGGGTAACTGTCCTCTTACCACACCTGCAATTACATTGCTCATACGGTAGTTGTAACCGATTTCTTCGTGTTGGTACCAAGCGGCATTTTCACGGGACTGTGTTGACCACTTTCTAACCTTGTTGGCATCTTGTCCGCTGTCGGTCAAGAACATCCGGCCTGCCGAACCGGTGATAATCTTGTTGCCGTTAAAACTAATGCAGTTGAAGTCGCCGAAAGT
>JAZLFY010000032.1:0-4889 GCA_045616025.1 Acutalibacteraceae bacterium
TTTTATTTACCGTTTAATGCGATACGAAAAAAGCAATTTGCTTGTTGTCCGTGCCGTAATGAACACCCACCGGGACAGCACCTTTGCACAACTTTCGTGGGCACAAAAACAACTCGGTGTGGAAAATTTATGGCACAATACCGTAAGTCCCATGGAGATGACCTATCTCCCGACAAACCAAAAAATTCTTTTTCGCGGATTTGACGATGTACTTAAACTCGCCTCAACAACGGTACAGAACGGGCACTTGAATTTTGTCTGGATAGAGGAGGCATTTGAAATTGATAAAGAGTCCGATTTCGACAAACTTGACCTTTCTGTACCAAGGGGCAGTGTGGGTGACCTTTTTAAGCAAACCACGCTTACTTTTAACCCGTGGAGTGAAAAACACTGGCTTAAAAAAAGGTTTTTTGACAAGGCGGACGAAAATGTAACCGTCTTTTCAACCAACTACCTTATAAACGAGTTTTTGGACGACACCGACAGAGCGATTTTTGAGCGACTTAAAGAAACGAGTTTCCGTAAATACAGCGTGGCGGGGCTCGGCAACTGGGGAATATCCGAGGGGCTTGTATTTGAAAACTGGCAGGTCGGGGAATACGAAATACCCGAAGACGAAAAAGATTATTACAAAAGTTTTTTCGGTCTTGATTACGGTTACACCAACGACCCGACGGCTTTTGTTGCCTTTGCGGTAAACCCCATTAAAAAACACGTTTATATATACGACGAATTCTACAAAAAGCGAATGCTTAACAGCGAAATTGCCGCCGAAATAAAGCGGCGCGGTTTTGCAAAGGAGAGAATTCGTGCCGACTGTGCGGAGCCGAAATCCAACGACGAATTAAAGCGGCTGGGAATTGGCAGAATTATGCCGTCGCTTAAAGGAAGGGACAGCATTTTAAGCGGAATAGCGGTAATAAACGAATACAAAATCACCGTTAACCCCGCCTGCGTAAATATGATTAACGAACTGTCAAACTACACCTACGGCGAACAGAAAAACGAAAACGGACTTGTTATGCCCAAAGACAGCGACAACCATTTATGCGATGCGCTTCGTTACGCCTTTTGTGATGTAAAATTCTTTCACCCCGACATCTGCACCGAAAAGCGCCGCACAGTCAACTATTCCGGCATTACCGGAAACGATTTTAAAGGAGGTTGGGCAATATGATGTTTGCTTTAAATGTTTTGTCTTGTCTTGCCGCTTTCACACTCGGTTTACTTGTGGGAAACAAAAGCAAAGACAAAAAAGACACAAAGAAACAAAGCCGACCTTATGCCGTAAGCACAAACAGGGAAATTAAAAACTTTTTATACTATGACGGCACAGAAAGAAGAACGGAGGAAAATTGATGTCAGAAAAGGAAAAGACCGCACCTTCAAAACAACCCGAGTTTGAAGCGGCGGACAAACCCGATGCGAATACCAATCGCGACGACGAAAAAACCGTAAAAGTAAAATTTAACAAAGAAGAAAAAGAAATCGAGCCGGAAAAGGCGAAAACGCTTATCCAAAAAGGTCTTAAATACGAACTTATCGAGGACGATTATTTATCCCTTAAAGATATGGCTGACGAATCGGGCCTTCCGGTTACGGAGTTTCTTAAAAATCTGCAAAAAAGCAGACAGAGTGAAAGATTAAATGCCCTTAAAGAGCAGGCAGGCGGAAACGAGGAACTTGCCAAAAGGGTAATTGACCTTGAAAACAAAAACAAACCCGAAAACAAAGATTTTAAAGAACTTCAAAGCGAATTCCCCGAAATAAAGGAAATAGGCGAATTACCGCAGGAAGTAATTGAAAATTCTTCTGTTAAGGGAAGCAGGTTGCTTGACGAATATTTGCGCTATCTTCACAAAAAGAGCCGTAAAGAAGCGGCAAAGCAACATACCGAAAAAGAAAACTTAAAGGCAGGTGTAGGCTCGCAGAAAAGCGAGGACACAGCCGCAGAACAAAACGAATTCATTAAAGGAATTTGGAACAGATAAAGGAGAGATACAAATTGTCTATTAACTCAATCGAAAGTGCGACAAGATATTCAAGCGAACTTGATAAACTTTTCGCACAGAAAAGTGCAACCGGCTTTTTTGCCGACAATGCACTTAAAACAAAATTTGTCGGTGCAAAAACCGTAATTATCCCCGATGTTGATTTTGAAGGTCTTGCCGACTATGACCGTGAAAGCGGTTTCACAAGAGGCGCCATTAATGTAAGCAACACATCCTACACAATGGCAATGGACCGTGCCCGTTCTTTGCAGATTGACCGTGAAGATATGGACGAAACGGGTGTTGCAAATCTTGCAGGCAAGATACTCGGCGAATATGTAAGAACAAAGGTTGTTCCCGAATGTGATGCTTATGTTCTTTCAAAACTTGCAGGTCTTGCCGCAACCCGTGCAAATGTTGTTGACGGCGACACCGACGCGCCCTATGAAACGCTTGTTAAACTTATTAACGAAGTTCAGGCACAAGTCGGTTTTGACGAGGAACTTGTTGCATTTATTGATGCCTCAATGTATGCCATTCTTCAAAATTCGGACGAACTTTCAAGAAATATCATCGTGTCCGACTTCAAGCAGGGTGAAATTAACCTTAAAGTAAAATCACTTAACGGTGTTGCCCTTATTCCGGTTGTTTCAAGCCGTATGAAAACTTCATTTGAATTTTTATCGGGTGCAAACGGCGGCGGCTTTGTGCCGGGCAGTAACGCAAAAAGCGTTTATATGATTGTCTGCCCGAAAAGCGGTGCGCATCTTGTAAAGAAAACCGAACAGATGCGAATTTTCACCCCCGAACAGAACATAGATGCCGACGCTTACAAGTTCGATTACCGTATTTATTACGATGTATTCGTACAGAAAAGCGGTCTTGACAGTGTTTGGGCGTGGATAGCCCCCACCGTTACAATTTCGGCACAGCCGCAGGATAAAACCGTAACCGCCGAATCTATTTCCGGCTCAATTTCGGTTACCGCAACTTCAAGCGGCACACTTACCTACCAGTGGTATCAATGTGACGAAAACGGCAAAGATGCCGTAAAGATTGCCGGTGCTTCTTCGGCTTCCTTTACAATTCCGACCGACCTTACCGAGGGAGAATATTACTACTTCGTTAAGATTTTTGTCGACGGTATCGAAGCCGTAAATTCCACCGTTGCAACCGTTACCGTAGAGTAATAAGCATTTAACGGGAAGCCGCACCGCTTTTAAGCGGCGGCTTCCTTTTTTTAAAAGGAGGAAATTATGAATCTAAAAGCAGAAGAAATTTTCGCCGAGTATGAAGAATGTAAACTGTTTAAAAATTCGCTTTTTGATAAGGGCATAGAAGAACAGTCCAAAATAAACGAGCGCTTTTTTGCGGGTGACCAATGGAAAGGTGCGGCTTGCGGTAATGAAAGACCGCTTGTTCGGCATAACATTATAAAAAGAATAGGTGATTTTAAAATGGCGCAGATAATGTCTTCGCCGCTTGAGGTTACCTATAACGCGCAGGATATTCCCTTTGAGGCGCACGAAGGGGGACTTAAAAACTTTAAGAAAAGTTTTGAAAACAACCCCGACTTTAACTTTTCGGGCAAAGCGGAAAAAGCGGAAATCAACACCGTTCTGGGTGCGCTTTCAAGTTACCGGAATGTCTGTGCAGAACGGCTTTGCTTTGACGAAATCTGTGCTTCGGCGCTTAAAGATGCCTATGTTACGGGTACGGGAATTGTCTACACCTTTTGGGACGGCGAACAAAACGATATCGGTTGTGAGGTGCTTTCGGTAAATAATGTTTATTTCGGTGATGTTTACGAAAAATCTGTTGAAAAACAGCCCTATATTATCATTGCAAGTCAAAAAAGGACAGAGGAAGTCTGCCGTGAGGCGGCGGCATTTAATAATATACAAACCGGAAAAATCAAAGAGAGCGCAGTAAACGGTAAAGTTTTGGTGCTTACAAAACTTTATAAGGAATATAAAGCCGACGGAAGTTATAAAATTATGTGTACAAAGGTTACCGAAAACTGTATAATCAGAAAACCCTTTGATACAAAACTTACGATGTATCCGCTTGCCGTGTTCTGCTTTGACGAAAGGGCAGGCAGCGTTTACGGACAAAGCGAAATTACCTACTTAATACCCAACCAAATCGCCATAAACCGCATTATAACCGCAGGGGTTTGGTCGTCTATGAGTATGGGTATGCCGCTTATGGTTGTTAACGGCGACACCGTTTCGGGGGATATTACAAACGACCCCGGTCAGATAATTAAAATTTACGGCAGTAACGAAGATGTTAAAGGTGCGGTCAATTTTGTAACTCCGCCCGATTTTTCGGCAAATTTTTATGAAGCGGTGCAAAACCTTATTGACAACACCTTAACACAAAGCGGCGCAACGGCGGTTGTGCTCGGTAATGCTTCGCCCGACAACGCAACGGCGCTTATTACACTTCGCGATACCGCACTTATGTCGCTAAGCATCGTAAAAAACAGATTTTACCGTTTCGTTGAGCAAATTTCACGAATTTGGGGCGATTTCTTTTTAAATTACTACGGTGACAGAAACCTTAAAATTAAAGACGAAAACGGTGTATGGTATTTTCCGTTTAGCGCCAAAAGATATAAAGATTTAGTCCTTTCGGCAAATGTGGAGGTAGGTGTTGCCACCAACTACACGCCAAAAGAAAACTTTGATATTCTTTTAAGTCTTTACGAAAAAGGAATTATTGATAAAGAACAGTTTTTAAGCCGCATACCCAAAGGTCTTGTGCTTGACATTAAAGGACTTTTAAAGGATGCACAAACCCTGAAAGGAGATGACCGTCTTGACGGGAATTGACATTTTAAATAAAGCCGCTTTTTTGTGCGGCGAAAAGGCAGACGGAAAGAATATTCCGCAC
>JAZLFY010000033.1:0-5032 GCA_045616025.1 Acutalibacteraceae bacterium
TGATATACGCCTGACGGCGATGATATACACACTTCATGTGATGATATACCATTGCTTTCGCAATGGATAATTAAAAAACGCCCCGAGGGGCGGCTTCAGTTAGGGAGAAATAGGTTTTGGACCGCAAAATTTACGCAATCACTTGTGAAAAAGCCTTGTAACACGCCAGTGTTACTGCATTTTTTCACTGCGCTCTGCACAAAATTTTGCAGGTACAAAACTGTTCCATCCAAAAAGAGTAAATTTTGAGTGAAGAACAATAAATAAAATAACCGGCATACTGACGTATGTCGGTTATTTTTGAAGCAGTTATTCGCCAAAAGTTGCCTTTTTGGACTTTTAATCCCTAACTGAAGCCGCCCCACGGGTGCTTTTTTATTAATCAAACATTTTGTTTATTCTTGCAAGGGTTTCACGGACAAGCATATCGCCGCCCTCGTGACCGGTTACACCGCTTGAAACATAGGCGCTGTAATGGCTTCCCTTTTCTGCGGTTTTGGTGGGAAGATAACCGTAACCGCCGTTGCAAAGTTGAATTAAAAATGTCTGCATTGCTTTTGAACGGGCACGAATTTTGTTGCCGTAATTTAAGAAAAGTTCAAACGGGTTTGTGGCAAACGCAACATCACCGAAACGGACAACATGCATTTCTATCGGGAAAACATCTCTATCCTGCTGGTCAAGGTATCTTGCAACCGTGCCGGCATAAATCTGCATTCTTGCGCTGTCCTTAAAGGTAAGATAATCAACCTCAAGATTTTTATAAAATTCCTTCATTTTTTCGATTGCGTTTTCGTACTCGGTAATGGTTACCTTTCTGAACGGCAAGTCCATTTTTACAACTTCGTGTTTAAATTCCGCAGAATCGCTCATTTCCCCTATTTCGGGCAGTTCTTCGTATGCATCAATAATTTCTCTTGCAATTCTTCTGCCTGCCTTTATTGTTCCCTTAATATCGAACATAGAGGGGTCGGCACGCCGCACAGGCGGATTATCACGGATAACATTTGGGTCTCTTATAGGTGTTTCGGGCTCTACCCAACGAATTAAATCACGCGGACACATATCGCCTGCCGCACCGCAAAGGGTGACAAGTTTTACATCCTCGCCGAACTTTTCGGCAAGTTCAATACGGGTTTTGCCCCAAAAATCAGACGACATAAAACTTCTGTGTTCAAGTATCTGACTCGGGCAGGAAACATTGGCGATAATGCCTTCAAGTTTTTTATTTTGGTCGAAAATAAAGCCGATTTCAATACCGCTGTCATTCCCGTTTTCCATTTCTTCAAAGTTAGATAAACTTGTATCGCCCCACATTTTGGCGGTGCCGTCATCATAAACAACACGGCGGCACATACCGATAGCGGCTCTGCCGAAACCGAACTGATAATAAGCCGGATGAAGATTATCCCAAGCCGCCTTTATTGCGGCGCTTATTCTGTCTTTTAAGAAAATAAGTGCTTCGTCGCCGTCCATTTCCGGCTCCTGGTCGTCACCTTCGGCAAAATCTCTGTACTCCTTACCGCCCGAATATTCTTCAAGTATAGCGGAACTGTAATGAAGTTGCACTCTTCTTTTATCGGTATAACCGACGGTGGTGTGGGAGTGGGTTGCATTAATCATAACCTTTTCCGCGTCAAGGTCTTTATAGCCCTTGATTTCTTCACGGATAAGGTCAAGAAGGTTATCCTGAATTTTGGTTAAATCGCAACTTACTATTACCATTTGTTCGCTGTCTGTCTTAACCGCAAGTGCCGTACAAAGAAGCGGTGTTTCAACATACTGCGAAATACGGGGGTAAAACTGACCGCGGAGTTCAACCGATTTATCAGGTGTAATGCTTTCTTCTGCAAGTCCTATAAGAACTTTTTCCTGCATAGTTAAAAACCTCTTTTTAAAATAAATTTGCATTAAAATTATACACCCCACCGAAAATCAAGTCAACAATTCATTAGGGTAGTGAGCAAATATTGACTACATTTTTTCCCGTAATAACTATTTTCATGTTGGTATATTTGGCACTTGACATATAGTGATTATATATATTATAATTTAAGATGTCTTAGAAAACTAAAAAGGGGTACTTTATATGGAAGAAAACAAACTTGAAAAAAAGTACGGACTTATTACCGCAATTTGTATGGTTGTGGGTATCGTTATCGGCTCGGGTGTATTCTTCAAAGCAAAAAATGTTCTTGTCAACACCGGCGGCGATATGCCGCTTGGTATTCTTGCGTGGGTTATCGGCGGCGTGGTAATGCTTGTTTGCGGCTATACCTTTTCAACCCTTGCAACCCGTTATGAAAAGGTTAACGGCTTGGTTGATTATTCCGAAGCAATAGTCGGCAAAAAGTATGCCTACTTTATCAGTTGGTTCTGCACCAACCTTTACTATCCCGGTATGACAAGTGCGCTTGCTTGGGTTTCCGCCCGTTATACATTGGCTATCTTTAAAGGTGACGGTGAGTGGGCAATGACAAGTCCGCTTTGTCTTGCGCTTGCGGGATTTTATCTGTGTTTCAGTTATACCATAAATGCACTTTCGCCGAAACTTGCGGGTAAATGGCAGGTCAGCAGTACATTTATTAAAATGGTACCGCTTGTTCTTATGGCGGTTATCGGTATTATTGTCGGTCTTAAAAACGGTGTTACGCTTGATGCTTTCAAAACCTGGGGCGCATCTGCCGCTACCGAAGGCGGAACATTTAATGCGCTTCTTAAATCGGTTGTTGCCACCGCCTTTGCGTATGAGGGTTGGATTATTGCAACATCAATTAATGCCGAACTTAAAAATTCAAAGAAAAATCTTCCTATTGCACTTGTCGGCGGTTGCGCGGTTATAATGGTAATCTACATTGCTTACTATATCGGCATTGCCGGTGCGGTTGATACAAAAACCCTTATGACCGACGGTGCAAATGCCGCATTTGACGCATTGTTCGGTAAGGTCGGCGGCACGGTTATCGGTGTGTTTATTGCCGTTTCATGCCTTGGTACTTTAAACGGACTTATGGTTGCTTCCACCCGTGGTATGTATGCTACGGCGGTACGCGGTCAAGGCCCAAAACCCGAAGTATTTTCGGAACTCAGTAAAGGAACAAATATGCCGACCAACTCATCGGTTTACGGTCTTTTCATCTGCGCCGCATGGCTTTTCTATTTCTTCGGCGCAAACCTTTGCAACCCCATTCTTTTCGGGCCGTTCAGTTTTGACTCCTCCGAACTTCCGATTATTACCCTTTATGCTTTATATATCCCGATGTTTATTATTTACATTGTAAAAACACATAAAGAAAGTTTCTTTAAAAATGTGCTTATGCCCATTCTTGCAATTATCTGCTCGGGCTTTATGGTGTTCGCCGCGATTTATTCGCACGGCTATACACCGTATGTTACCGCAAAGGCAGAGGGCAAGTTCTCCTGCCCCGTACTTTTCTATCTTATAATCTTTGCGGTTATAATGATTATCGGCGCCGTGTTTATAAACGGCGGCAAGAAGAAAAAAGCAGTTACAAAAACGAAAGAAAAAACAGAACAAAAAAAGCACCCGTTTTAAATTACGCCGTAGGTACGTTTCGCCCGTTAGGGCATATCGCACGGTTAAACCCTTATATCGTACTATATGTTATACGGTAGGTGTCCGCGATGCTATTTATAACGGTACAGGGGCACCGTCCCCTACAACATATATTGATAGCACAATCTAATGCGCCCCTCGCATAGAGGGGCGCATTAGTCAGTGTTATTAATTAATCTTCTACTAAACTTTGGGAGGCAACAGGAAAATTTATATCCCGTCCGCAGGACACCTTAATTTCTTCATTATAGCGACACGACTTCATTAAAAAACGCACCCTCACGGGTGCGTTTTTTAGTTTTATTTGTATGTAAGTTCTTTATCGACAACCGTAAATGTCTGTCCGTTGGAAATAAGTGCATCAACTTTGAAGTTGTATTTATTGCCTGATTTCATTGCCTTTTCAACCGTTGACTTAAATACATTTTTTATCGGATAGTTATGGTTTTTACCCGATTCGGTGTCTTTTCTGAGTGTGATTGATTTTTCGGTTATTACTTCCTTACCTTTACTGTCGGTTACGGTAAGGTTTAATGTAATGATTTTAAAATCGCTCTTAACATTAAGTGTTAAAAGTTTTTCATAACTCTTTACACTGTCAGCTCCCTCGCATACCGCGGCAGGTACCGTATAAGGTTTTTCACCGATAAATTCGGCGGCGGTAAAGGGGATATAATACTTATCAAAAAGATACTGGAAGGTAATCATTGCACCTACTCTGCCGGCATAGTGACGCCTGCCGTATTCGTCTGCTTTAATATAAGTATCGCCCTCTTCGGTATGTCCCATTCTTTGGTCCTGAACCATTATAAAGCTCTTTTTACCGTCTATTGTGCCGTCGGGCAGATATTCAACAACGGGGTCAAGTACCGCCATCATTGCGTGGTCGCCGCTTTCATTGGCAACAGCACTTAAAAGCGCATCTGCCGGTTTCATCTGTGCATAGCACTTGAACATACCCTGCGCACCGTTTTCGGCGCAAACGGTTTTTGTATCGTGTTCTTCAATGTTCTTAATGTCCTTACTGTAATTAAAGCCAACCGGTATTGCACCGTTTTTAGGTAACATTGTTGTACATGTGTTCCATTTAATAGAAGTACAAACTGCCGACCAACCCCACATTACCGATGCGGCGCAGGAGTTACCCAGTTCGGCATTTATGTTTCCCGTGTTGGCACCTGAGATTTCACCGGTTTCAAAGTTATAATACTGCAGCCAATGGAAAAGTCCGTTATTCGCATTGGTGTAGGGCAAACCGCAGTAGGTTTCTTTAGAATCAAGTGTAAAGGTTCTGTCGTTACCCGCACCGCTTTTACCGTAACTGATTGTTTCGGGTACATACCACGCAACAGTGAGTTCGTCCTGCATGGCTTTTACCGCCATATTGCGAATTTCGTCGGTGCTTGCGCCCTCGGGCAAAATGTACTGCGGATATTCCGTAAGTCTGTCTTCAAG